>JASJGW010000360.1:0-7893 GCA_033791305.1 Gammaproteobacteria bacterium
CCGCAGGCTTCCTGGCGGGAGTCATTTGCTGCGTGTGCGCATCGCCGATCCGGTACTCAACCAGTACCTGCGTGTCGTCATCCGCGAACCGGGGGCTGTTTCCGACAGCAGCTTGACAAGCCGGCCTGGCCGGCGGACCTACCATGTGGCGACACGGCAGGAACCGGTGAGTGTATACCTGGAAGGTCCGACTCGTGTGCGTATCGATGAACTGCGCGATGGTCAGACCTTTTATCGATATCGAAATCTTGCGGCTGGCTGGCAGCGAGTGCGGCTGGAGGCTGGCCCGCAACAGAAACAGGCGCTGTTCCGAATTTACCGGCTCACCACAAGGCAGCCAGTCATGCCGGTTCCTGCGCGCTTGCCGGTGTGGACCCCGCTGGCGGTGCCGCTGCCTGCTGCAAACCTGCCAGCAGACTCGTCGCAGACGCAGCGCACAACAATAGACCGGTTTTCACTGGGCGGTCAGGAGGATGGCACCTGGAGTCTGACCGCTGCGCTGCAGCGTCGGCATGATGCAGACGAAGAAAGCGACGGGAATAACCAGGCCGAAGACTTCGCTGAGCTGCGTGCGACCCACCGTTTCTTTGCAGCAGACAAGCACAGTTATTTTCGTACCGACCTGCTGACGCGGTTGCGTGACGAGGGTGGCCCGACTCTGGGTGCGCGTACGTGGGTCGATATACGCCGTCCAGACTGGCCGGTCGAGATCGCCCTTGGCGGCACCCTGTATACCCAGCGCCCCGATGATGAAACCGGTAGCGAGTGGTCTGCAACCGTGCGCGGGGCGCTGTCGCGCCAGTTTAATATTACCCCACGGACAGCACACCAGCCCGTCATTAGCATGTTTCAGCGCTGGCTGTCCCTGGATGAGGATCTGCAACAGCACCCTGGTCGCGTCGACCAGGACGTGTATACAGAGTACAAGAATGATCACCAGAGTGGACTGGGCATCGCGGACATGCTCACTTATCGACCCTGGCTCGACTCACTCTGGTACGGGTCGCTTGGTGCGGTCAGTAATGAGAATCTCAATGTGTTTGACCCGGATCACGTCGTCGTTGCACTGGGAGCCAGGCAGCTGCTGCATAACTGGCAGGCATCGGCTGAATATCAGGCACGGCACTATTTCCCGGATCAGGATCGTAACAATCATGTGACGCAGAACCGTTACCAGTTGTCTCTGGACTGGCTGGGCTGGCGCACTGACAAACACGGCTGGCAGGGACGCGCGCAACTCATTTGGAACGATTCCTCGAATGAATTTTCCGGACTCCTATCAATTTCCTGGATCCAATCCAACGCCAGGTTCTACCGGGATTTTCGCCCTGCCGAGCGTGGTTTTCGGTCGTTGCGCGAACGCCAGTTGCTGGAACAGCTCTTTAGCACCAGCGCCGGAGGCCCGGATGGCCGGTAACGCTGTGCGCCCGTATCTGGAGCAGGCGTTGCATCCTGCCTGGGTGCGCCTGCATGAACAACTGCTGATTGAAATCGAGGCGGGTTTTACCCACTGGGCCGAGGCACGTGATCTTGCGGCAGGCAAGACCGATCACGACGCCGGGGCAGTACTGCAGCATCTGGTTGTCTATCTGATGCATTACATAAAGCAGGCGCTCGTGGAGCTCGAGGGGCTGGATGTCCGTTTTACGGAATTCCGGCAACGTTACGGCACTGCCACCAGCCGGGAAGAGCAACACGGACACATACTTGATTTTGCCCGCGACATGGGCGCAACAGCGCGCCAGTTACGCGGTGACAGGAAAGCCTTTGCGCGCTGGTTCGGCGACGATGCGATTGCGGAACGCTATACCCGGCAGCATGCCGAGCGTGAGCGCAAGATTGTCTTTGTGCTGGGACGCCTGGGAGTGCTGTGCGCTGCCCTGTTGACTGACGCCGGGGATGATACGAATTCGGCACGTCTATGGCGACGTCTGAAACTTGAAACACTCACGCTGCCGTTGCTGAGATACCCGGGTGAAGCGCGGATGCGCAGCGAGGCATTCAGGTGCCTGGCCACAGCCTTGCAGGCATTACCCGTCAGCATGCAGGAAACCTGTATCACCGATACCACGCTGAAATACATCTACCGCTCGGCACTGGAACGACGCCAGGATGTCTGGATCCAGTGCGAGGCGCTCAGTCTGTTAAAAAGTCTGTCGCCGTCCTCTCTGGATATGGCGCTGGAGAATCGCCTGCTGAAACCCGGTGCGGGTGATGACCTGTTTATCCGTCGGCATGCCGTGAGGCTGCTCGCTACACGACTGGCCGATGGCGCGGACCTTGTGCACCTGGCAGAAAGAGTAGTGGATGATACAAGCCCGGCCGTGCGCCAGGTGCTACCCGGTGCACTGGGCGCGGCACCTGCAGCACTCGTCATGCAACTATTACCGCGGTTGCTCCGTGAGGATCCCGAACCTGCAGTACGCGCGGCGGCACTGCTGGTCATCCCCGACCTGCTGGTACGTCAGGAATTGTTGACTCCGCTTCGGCAAGCCATCGTACAGGTACTGGGTAACGAGCAGGACAGCTTTGTATTGCGTGTTGCACTACAGGTCATTGTACAGTGCTACCGGCAGCTCGGAACGTGGCCGGAGCACAGGCAACATTGGGAGCAGGCCATCTATCCGCCACTGGCAGACCTGCACCAGAAAGCGGATAGCCTGGCCGTGCGGCGCTGGGCCACCGCTGCCCGCGAGCAGCTATGGTCAGAGGCCGACCCGCAACGTCGCGCCCTGAGAACACAACTTCAGGAGGTGCTGCGTACTATCCCATCGGGCGGCACAGCAACTGTGAAGCGGCAGCTGTTGCGCAAACACGGTGAAGCAACGATCGGCCGCACCCTGTCCTTGCTGGCACAGCAGGACTTCGGTT
Organism: Gammaproteobacteria bacterium; assembly: GCA_033791305.1. Lineage (GTDB taxonomy): Bacteria > Pseudomonadota > Gammaproteobacteria > UBA9214 > UBA9214 > UBA9214. The sequence continues at coordinate 2,872 of JASJGW010000360.1, forward strand.
TTGATCTCAAACGGCATGGCTGGTTCCACCGCTTGACGCGGGGACACCGGTTCAGGTTCCGCCTGTGGCGTTTTCTCCATGAATTGCATCACCCCTCTACCGACAAGCGGCAGGCCTTTCGGCACACCACAGGCCGAGTATTCCATGGAACCTTACGGGCCCCATCAGGCATCGTCTCTGAACTGGCCCAGACCAGGGTGCCTGGAGAACCGCTGTTCATGGATAGCGAGGCAGGATGGCGGCCCTATCTGCCACTGGTCGATGAAGTGATTTCTTCCCTGGATCAGCCGTTCGGTGCCGGGCCGCTAGCAATCTACACCAGTGAAGGTGTCACCGAGATCGAGCCGCCGCATTCTGCCCTGCGTCGCCTGCGCGCACGACTTGCCTTGACAAACAACTTCGCTCACTACGCCAGGTTGCGCAACTGGCATGAGGGCGGATCCTGCAAACCGCAGGAGTACCTGGGCGCACTCGTGGCGCTGGGTTTCAAAACGTGTTTCAGGCCACATCTGGCGCCCAGCGGTGAACCCTGGAGTGCAGATCCGGCGGTACTGCGTTTCTTTCCTGCAATGCTGCCGTTTTCGGCGACCGATCTTGCCGAACGCATGCAGGATTATTTTTTCTCTGTGTACGAGAACTCACTGCAGGATCTGGGTCTGTTCCTGGCCGGTATGACAGCCTGGTTCATCGGCCGCCACCTGTACCTGGGTGCTGTCATTCGCAAGACACGTCGCAGTATCCCGCTGGTCATCGGCGGCTGGGGTACGCGTGGTAAATCGGGCACCGAACGCATCAAGGCAGCACTGTTCAATGCCCTCGGTCACAGTGTGGTGTCCAAGACGTCTGGCTGCGAGGCGATGTTCCTGCATGCCCATCCGGGCGGCAAACTGCGGGAGATGTTCCTGTTCCGCCCCTATGACAAGGCAACGATCTGGGAGCAGGTGGATGTGCTGCGGATTTCCAGGCAGCTGGGTACGCATGTGTTTCTGTGGGAATGCATGGGCCTGACCCCGTCCTATGTGGCGATTCTGCAGCAACAATGGGTCAAGGACGACGTGTCGACCATCACCAATACCTACCCTGATCACGAAGACCTGCAAGGGCCGGCCGGCATCAACATCCCGGAAGTGATGACCAACTTTATACCCCACGATTCTACCTTGATCACCTCCGAGGAGCAGATGGCGCCCATCCTGCGCGAGGCTGCCGCGCAGCGCAATACCGAATTCCATACGGTCAACTGGCTGGAGGCCGGTCTGTTGACACCGGACCTGCTGGAACGCTTTCCCTATGCGGAACACCCGTACAATATCGCACTGGTAATGAAGATGGGTGAGGAACTTGGAATCGATGCGGATTTTTCCATCAAGGAAATGGCGGACCGGGTGGTGCCGGACTTGGGCGTGCTGAAGGCGTCACCCCCTGCTCCGTTACAGGGACGCATCCTGGAATTCATCAACGGTATGTCAGCCAACGAGCGCTTCGGTTGCCTGGGCAATTACGAGCGCATGGATTTTTCGCAACAGGATCCATACCAGGAACCCGGGATCTGGTTGAGTAGCGTGGTGAACAACCGGGCTGACCGGGTTGCCCGCTCACGGGTATTCTCCAGTATTCTGGTAAACGACGTCAGCATTGACCGACATTTCCTGATCGGCACGAATCTTGATGGACTGCTCAATTTCATCCGTGAAGACTGGGCGGGTTTTGCCGAAACCCAGACACTCTGGCCGGAGACCGGTGCGGCTCAACCACTGGAAATGCTGGAGCACGCAGCACGGCGCATGCGCATTCCGTTCCGTGAGGAGCATCTTACTGGCCGGTTGGTAGCAATGTTGCAGGGTCTCGGCGTAACTGCAGAGCTCGATGTCCTGGGCCAGCTCTGGGACAGCCCTGAGCGCCTTCTCGAGTCGCTTGAGAAATATGAGCTTGGCAAACGTGCCGTAGAACTCCAGGACCACATCGGGCAGCTGGCAGACTCGCACCGGGAATACCAGGCATTCGCAACCCGGCTCGCAGTGGCCGGCCTGTCCGTCGAACCAGCACTGGATGATGCCTTTCGCACACTGCTTTGGACATGGTTTGAGCGCAAGCTGGTTGTCATCGAGGACCCTCATACCAGTGGCAACTGGATCATCCAGAAAATTATGCAGGAGACCCCGCCGGGTCTGCACAACCGCATTATGGGCATGCAGAATATCAAGGGGACGGGGCTTGATTTCGTGTATCGGTGGCAGGCGTGGGAGACCTGTTACGAGGCCTGTCAGGACTTGAAGAGCAGGGATCGCGCTATTGCCGAGGGCGGACTGCGTGCCCTCTCCTCATTCCAGGAGTATGGCGTGTTAAGCGACGAATATGTACGTGCCACCGTTGCGGATGTCATGCATTCCCAGATCGCACAGACCGAACTGTTTCAGGGCGAACTGACCGTCATACTCTCCAATTTGGAGAGTGCCATGCAACGGGTAAAGGCAGAGCTGAGCATGCGTGGTGGAAGTGGCACTGATGTAATGTCCAGGTTGCTGGTACATGTCGAGGCGTTCATGGATGCCGGGGATGCCGTCAAGCGGCGCAAGAGGGCCAACCAGATCTATCGGGATCTTGCCACAGAGCGCATCAGCCACGAGCGAGCTGCACTGGAATTGCAAGCCCTGACCAAGCGCCAGAAGGGTGGCTGGCTGCATCACCGACTTGGTGAAATTCTCTACCCGTTACGTGCAGAAAAAGAATCTGTCGAACCCTGATGCTTTGACCCGCACCCGGTACCGGATTGTGGCCACGAAAAACATCGCACGTATGGATTTTTGTTGAGTTTTTTGTCATGGGTATCGTACGGTCTCCGGAACTAATCTGCAGGCGTTTGATTGTTCTCTAATACACAGCAAGTTGATGTTGCAGTGCCACAATCTCGAACTGCAGGGAGAGCCGTGACCGGATCACGGTAGAAACAAGTAGTCACCGCCGCGTGCCTTTATCATTCAACCAACAGGCATTAAATACAGAACTCCCAGCGGTGGCAGGGTAAGATAGAGCGAATGGTATTTACCCTGCGCGGGTACCGGCGCACTGTCCACGCCGCCTGCATTACCAAAGCCTGCACCGCCGTAGATCTCGGCGTCGCTGTTCAATACTTCACGCCAGAGGCCGCTTTGTGGCACACCCACTGTGTAATTTTCACGCGGTACCGGAGTAAAATTACATACCACCAGTATCATGTCGTTCGGATCGCTTCCTTTGCGAATAAAAGTGACTACACTATTTTCCGCATCGTGAAAGTCTACCCATTCGAAACCGCTATCACTGAAGTCTAATTGGTGCATGGCGGGCTGTTCGCGATATAAATGGTTCAGATCCCGTACCCATGTCTGCATACCCTTGTGAGCGGGGTCATCCAGCAGATGCCAGTCCAGGGTACTCTCGTGGTTCCACTCGTTCCATTGCCCGAATTCGCCACCCATGAATAACAGTTTCTTGCCCGGGTGAGCATACATGTAACCGAACAGCGCCCTCAGGTTGGCCATTTTTTGCCATGCGTCGCCGGGCATTTTGTTCAACAACGATCCCTTGCCATAGACCACCTCATCATGCGACAGGGGTAGCACATAGTTCTCGCTAAAGGCGTACCAGATACTGAAAGACAACTTGTCGTGGTGATACTTACGGTGTATGGGGTCTTGCGCCATATAGTCGAGGGTGTCGTGCATCCAGCCCATTTTCCATTTCATGCCGAAACCCAGGCCACCTACATTCGCCGGCCTGGAAACCATGGGCCAGGCGGTGGAGTCCTCGGCGATGGTCTGAACATCAGGAAAATCACGGTAAATGGACTCGTTTAACTCTCGCAGGAAGTCAATGGCAGGAACATTTTCGTACCCGCCGTGTTCATTGGGAATCCACTCGCCGACTTTTCTGCCGTAGTCCAGATATAGCATGGATGCCACGGCGTCCACCCTCAGTCCGTCAGCATGGTATTTGTCCAGCCAGAACATGGCGCTGCTGATCAAGATCGAGCGCACCTCATAACGTCCGTAGTTGTAAATATAACTGTTCCAGTCCGGGTGATAGCCGCGCCTGGGGTCTGCATGCTCGAACAGATAAGTGCCGTCGAAATATACCAGGCCGTACTCATTGTCGGGAAAATGCGATGGCACCCAGTCCAATATGACGCCGATGTTGCTCTGATGCAGCCGGTCCACCAGGTACATGAAATCCTGGGGATTACCGTAGCGGGCGGTAGGTGCGAACAAACCAGTTGTCTGGTAACCCCACGAGCCGTAAAAGGGGTGCTCCATAACCGGCATACACTCTACGTGAGTAAAACCCATATGGTGTATATAGTTGCTTAGCTGATCACCCAGTTCGCGGTAAGTCAGATAACGGTTATTCTCGTGAGGTGCGCGCCGCCAAGAGCCAGGATGAAACTCATAGATACACCATGGCGCGTCAAGACTGTTCTGCCGGACGCGGTTTTGCATCCAGTCGCTGTCGCCCCAGGTGTAGTCTAGGTCCCACACCATCGACGCGGTATCGGGCGGCAGCTGCCAGCGAAAGGCAAAGGGATCGCCTTTGGCTACCTGATAGTCGTGCTGGTGAGAGGCAATAAAATATTTATAGACAGCGCCGTTGCCGAGACCGCCTACAAACCCTTCCCATATGCCGGAGCTGTCATCGCGGGAGCGCAATGGATAGCCGTGAGGGTCCCAGTCGTTGAAGTCGCCCATCACCGCTACCGACCGGGCGTTCGGCGCCCACACCGCAAACAACACACCTGGTTCGCCCTGACGGCTGTACAAATGTGCGCCGAGTTTGTTGTACAGGCGATAGTGATTACCTTGCTTGAACAGATATATATCATGATCTGTCAGTAAACTGACGTCATGCCGTACCGATGAATGAATTGTGGATTTTTCAGGCATGAACGTTCTTCAAAAATTGTTTGCTCGTGTGGTCAAAATACTCATGCGGCTTCCCGATGGTAATATTTCAGCAACCCACCCAAGCGTTCTTTACAGCTGACTGATC
>JASJGW010000361.1:0-5303 GCA_033791305.1 Gammaproteobacteria bacterium
GGTAGCTTGTTCAGATGGGCGGTGATGCCGAGTTCTTCAGCCAAGTGTTCGACCATGCCATCGGGACGAAGCCCGAGCACGCTGCGACACAGATTCATGTTATCCCGAACCGTGAGGTAGGGGAGCAGACCACCGGTCTGCATGACGTAGCCGATATGACGTTTGCGCAGATCGCCCAGTTCGTTTAGCCTGTTTTTTTTCCAGTAGGCCTGAATATCCAGCGATTCCCCGTCGCGTTCGGGCCGAAAGCGGAAGGCGCCAACGGCTGATGGTTGAAGAATGAAGGCGAGCATGTCCAGCAGGGTCGACTTGCCACAACCCGATTCGCCGATAAGCGCAATCTTCTCGCCCATGGCGATTTGCAGGCTCGGGATTCTGCGGCGAAAAGCCACACCCTCGGCTTCGCGGGTCTTGACCACATCACGTAGGTGATAGATTAGCGGAGTCTCGGATTGCTGTGCTGTGGAAATCACTTTACTCAACTTGCATAACCCCGATTATCACAGGGCTTCTGAAACCGGCGCACGAGGACAAGCCAGGTCCATGACTGGCATCTCTTTAAAAAACACGTTTTCCGTTGCATATTCGACACACTTAATTGGCACAACTGAACAGGAGTAGCCCCCTATGGAAGCATCTCCAGTGGCACAGGGTAGATCGAATCACCGCTCACAGGTCCTCCGTCAGGACTGACCCAGAGGTCGGTATGATCGTGCAGCGCACGATAATAATTGACCTTTTCCTCCAGGCGGTTGAGAAAAGCAACCTGTTGCAACGTCGACCAGCTCTGCCAGTCATCCAGAGACAGCCCCATCACCTCACCGGTGTAGGGAAGGTCCTCGATGTATTCCTGCATGAAGCCCAGATCCGCCAGGCTGTGACCCTTACCCTCGGTAGTAGCCGTGGTGACGCCCAGCTGCTCAGGATTACGCGAAACGGTCGCGGCGAGGCTCTTCAGCTCGTTGAGGAAGTTTTGTGGTGACAACAGTCCTTCCTCGGCCGTTTCCAGCACCTGGGTAAGCACATCATGGAGCTCGGAGAGCTGGTCGCGAGAGAGCAGCACTCTGACATCCAGGGTCGAACGTTCCGGGTCGCGAAAGTCGCGGTCCAGCATCCATGCATTAAATACGTTCGGCACCCGACCGCCCTCGGACTTCTGCAGATAACGCATCCGTAACGCATGGCCGAGTTTCGCAACTCTACCCTGAAGGCTCGCCAGCTGCACGTTGTCGCTGGTAGGCACAGGCGTCGGTGACTCTCCATCCGCTGCAGCTATCCGCACTTGCTCGGTGATCTGGCCGGCAAGTGCATCCAGAATCTTACCAAACTCCTGGACATCACCGGTAGGCACACCATAGTAAAGGCTGCCGATGCCGGGAAATTCTGCAAGTTCGCGATACTGCTCGGTGTCGCGAGTGTGATCCGCCATGGTGGCTGGCGTCAGCAAATGCAGTACGAAGATAGCGATGCCCTTGTCCAGGGCCAGTTGCCGCAGGCTAGCGGTGCCCAGGCCGGTGCTGGAAAACGGGTCGTCGGCATCACGCGCACCTGCGTCGGTAACCAGCACGACATAGCGCGCATCGTGGCCCGTCCAGTTCATCGATTCGATTGCCTGCTTTACTCCGGCATAAGCATCCTCCTTGAATTCACGGCTGGAGGTGCTGGCTGCCTGTAGCGATTTTACCCGGGATAGAAAACCCGCACCGTCTTTACCTTGTTCCAGGGTCACATAGGTACGCGCCAGATAGTCTAGGCTGGGAGTGGCTGCCAGGTTATCGCGAAAGGCCACGAGCCCAAAGTTCACATTACCGAGCAGTTTCGCTTCGCCCAGTGTGCCATAGATTTTCTCGACCGCTTTCCGGGTGCGATCGATGTAGGGATCCATCGACAGAGTGGAGTCAATGACGAACACCAGTCCCGCGTTATAGGCCTGGGGGGCGATCGGCTTGCCATCTGGTATGCCCTGTTCGCTCACCAGCGGAACGCTCGAAACCTGAAGCAGACGCGCCTGCTCGCTGCCCAGATAGATATCCTCGTGGCGAAGGATAGGTACGAGGTAGAAATCTTCGCGGATATCAATATAGCCGGGTGGCTGGATGGCTATCACCGGTGAGTCTGCGGAGAGGTTTTCCTGCACGGCCTCCTCATAGAGTCGATCATAGGCTGCCAGATCGGTTTGGCGGGCGAGCTGGCGAACCGATTCCTGATCATTGAACAGGAGCACGCGATCGTGCCCGACCGGATCGCGAAAAGCTGCCGTCAGTCCATGGTTCCATTCAAGCGTACTGGTGAGCGGTAGCCAGCCGGCGCGGGTACCATGTCGGTCTGTGCCGACCTCTAGCCACTCCGTGTCGCCTGGCGTGCGACGCGCATAGACATAGAACGCAGTAAATGGCACCACCGCCTCGCGACCCTGTCCGCCGGCTTCAGTGGCCATGCTGGCACCAGGCACCGACAGCACGCGCTGGTAAAGTTCGTGCTTGCCTTTCATCAACAGTGGCGCATCGCCGCCACTGACTGGTTCGGCGCAGATCGCCAGCAGGGGCGCCATGCCGAGCACGAGTACCATCAAAAACTTTGTCATAATTTCAATCTCACAAAAAACTATTGCCACAGAAGCAGCAGGCGCTGGGCGTGTTCGTCACCGGTCGAAGCAGAATGCTTCACGCGCTTGTGTAGCGCCTGCAGACGTGCGGCTGCCTCGTCGATACCCGCAGCAGCAGCAATGCTGTACCACTTGTACGCCTGCTCGGGTTGGTTTTTTAGCGAATCAGGGCTGTCCACAGCGTCAAAGGCCGGATCGGCATGGGTACCCAGTACCAGAGCGGCCTGGCCGTGGCCGTGACGCGCGGCGAAGCGATACAGCAGGTGGGCATCAACGGAATTCCCCTCGCCCTGCAGTCGTTTGGCCTCGACGAAAACTGTAACCGGGTCGGACTCTGTACTGCCGCTACGCAAGCTAGCGATGAAGGCCCGCGCCCTGTCGCCATCCCGTATGACTGCAGCGCCACCATCCACTGGCTGGGGTAGATCCACAGCGGCTTTTTGTGTCGCCGGCAGTTCCGGCAGGGGTGGGGGCGTCGGTTGTTTGTCACCCGGTATCAGCCACACTGCAAGGAGCGTGACGGTTGCTACCGCAGCCATCAGTGCCTTGTAACCAGCAGGGATCTTCTCAGCTTTTTCAGTACTTATGTCATCTTCCATCAGGGGTGCGAATACGTATGTCTCAAAAAATGGGAAGTTTAAACACCCTTTTAAATCATAGCAAACTAAAACATCATGATTTTCTTCCTTTCCCCATCTACTTTTAACTAGTTAATCACAAAATTTTGCCAAATCTCCAATCAGGGTTTAGAAATTATCCAATTATTTCAATAAAACTTACGAAGATAATCTTGCCAACGAACTGTAGCAGTTACCTTTACTCACATGTCATCTTTAACAGCAAACAGGCCTATTTGTGGCATAGAAGGACACAAGAAATCTATAAGCGTATGTTCTCAATGGAAAATACCCGTCAGCTTCAATGCGGCCAGCCTCAGACCATCCGACTTATAGTCCGTGGTTCCGGGCATCAAAATGCCTGTAAGTAGATGAAAAATATGAGAGAAGATGGTGGGCCTGGAAGGACTCGAACCTTCGGCCTGCCGATTATGAGTCGGACAATCCCGTCCATTTAATGGGTGAAACTTGAAGAATTTTAAGGGGTTTTTTGATGCTGATTTCTGCTGTATTCGAGACCCGAGCCTATCCCGAAATTTACCTATGATTTATTACCGAAACGCAACCCGAACTTATGGCTGCTCTGTCCCTGAGAGCCAGCACTGGCAACAAACTCCACCTGATCGAACTTGGCTCGAACCCGAACCGGTCCCGAAAATTGGATTTTGATCACACTGGATCCGATGGGATGATCGTTTGATCTTACTTATAGTGTGTGTCTGTTGCCGACCCACAACGGTCATTCAGCAACTGTAAAAAATCGTGACGATTTACCTCTTAAAATAAGGGGTTTTTATACGATACTTTACACCTCAGTAATCAGGGAATTTCTATCTATATGAAAATATTGAGGAATATAAAGCCATTCTTTTGGTATGGAAATCGCAAAATATTTAGTATAAATAAACTCATCACAGTGATGGGCAAGTGATAAAAATGAAAGGGAAGAATGGCAAGTAAACCTGTTATTGGTTCTATTGGCGTTTCTCGACGAAAGAAAGTACGAATTAAAAAAAGGCGATCAATTTGAACATTTGTTGTGAAGATTTATTATTTCTGAGGTGAAAGTCATGTTAAACATTAGCCATTGCAAGTACATTGTTATAATCACACTGACCCTGATGACTAGCCATTCGGCAATGCTGTTTGCTGCTCCGGTCTTTTCGGATGGGTCGGACGGTGCATTTAATCTGGTCGCCAGTCAAACCATCAATCTGGATGTCGTTGCGCCCGATGGGATTTTCAATTTCACCACGATCAACATACCCTTTGGGGTCGAGGTCAAATTCATCGGGAACACGCTCAACACACCGGTTTTCTTTAGCGCGACCGGTGACGTCGTTATCGACGGTCGGATCAATGTCTCCGCCGGTAATTTCAATGGTGGCGCAGGACCAGGTGGCGGTGGACTGGCTACCGAAGGGCTTATAGCAACCCAGTATTCAGGCGGTAATCCGGCCCCGGGTGGTGATGCGGTCGCTAGACCGGAACTCATCTTAGGTATATCGGGTGGTGGTGGATCCGGTGGCGTCGGCGGTGGCAGTGGTGGCGGTTTGCAGATTTCCACTCTCGGCAATATCACCATCAGCGGAGAACTATACGCCAATGGCGGACACGCCGGCTGGTCCTTTGCCAATGTCTTCAGTCACGGCGGCCCCGGTGGTGGCCTGAGTACGCAACCAGTTCCCAACGACCCATACGTTTTCTCCAATCTGGCGCATGGTGGGCTCGGTTACCTTAGTCTGAGCGGTACTACTATCTCCATCGACCCCGGCGCAATAATTGATGCCAAATTCTCCGTGAGTGATATTGATGGTGATGGTATTGGCAATAATTCTGATAATTGTATATTGGTACCTAATCCTGCGCAGCGTGATACGGATGGTGACGGTTTTGGCAATTTTTGTGATGCGGATCTCAATGGAGACTTTACGGTGGATCTGAGCGACTTTAGCTTGCTCAGAATTGCATTCAGCACGGCAGATCCTGATGCGGACTTTAATGGGGATGGCACTGTGGATCTCAGCGACTTTTCACTCTTCAGAGTCATGTTTGGAAGTGCACCGGGACCTTCATGTTGC
>JASJGW010000362.1:0-7183 GCA_033791305.1 Gammaproteobacteria bacterium
GGGCGGAGTCAATTCATCTCTTTATTTATTGCTAATAACTATACCTGTTGAATTGACTCCGACCCCTTTGTTCTATGTCCGAATAAATTATTCAGTTTATCCTATACTTCACCCCTTCGGGGCTTACGTGAAAAACGATTCCAGATAGTTTTTTCGGACCTACAAAATAATACTATTCAGTCGGCATCATTGGCGGCGGCATCCATAAGATAAATACTGATTATGCCGACTGCTAATAAGGCAATCCATTAAAAAAAAACGAATAGGACTCATCTGTTATCACTCCCCGATCAGCTTGTTGAGCTCTTCGACGCGCTGCTCGGTCTTGGAACCGGGCACGGTCGACTGCTCCATCAAGCGGGCGACCATATCCGCCTCTTTCTGTGCCAGGCGCACCATGTTGTTTTCATACACGTCCACGGTGAATTGGTCCTTGCGCAGCGCCATTACGTAGTCATCCAGCTGCTGGTGGATGTAACGCCGCCGGGTCAGCTTGCGGGCTTCTCTATCCTTGAAGTCGTCGAACTTGGCATCGGTCACATCCAGCACCTTGAATAGATGCCAGCCCTCGGTCGATTCAACCGGGCCGCCGATCTCACCGGGCTCGAGCTTGAATATGATCTCGTCCAGTGCCGGCTGGGCACGGCCCTGCGCCACCCAGCCCACCTCGCCCAGCTGCTGCTTGGCGCCGGGGGCGATGGAATGGTCGGCCGCCACCTGGAACATGGTCAGTTCACCGGCGTCGATTTTGGCTTTCATCTGCTCGGCCTGCTCGCTACTCTCGAGTAAGACTTCCTGCAACTTGCGCATTTCCACCTGCATGATCTTGTTGCGGTTCTCTTCGTAGTAGGCTTTGAGCTGCTCCTCGCTGGGCTCCATCTCCTCTGCCAGCCTGGCCCGGTGCATATTCACCAGCCGGGTTTTCTGGTACTCATTCAAACGCGAATTGTAGATGGCGTCCGTCTCCAGCCCTGCCTCGCGGCCCCTAGCCGCCATGATGCGCTTGTCGATCACCATCTGCAGGGCCGCAAGCTGGGCATCGACCTCCATCGCCGTGAGATCCAGGTCAACGGCGCCCTTGCCCGCTGCCACCAGGGTGTCCTTGACGTCACCCCAGCTGATTACCTGATCGCCGTACTTCGCCACCGGCGCCTCATCCGCCGGCGCCTCATCATCGGTCCCGGCCAGGTTGTCCGGGTAGACTTCAACCTCGATACCCTGGCGCAGTTCTGCGCGCTGCGCGGCCACGCGTTCGTGCAGCTTGCGCTTGCGTATTGTTGCTTCGATCTGGGTGTGCAGATCGTCGCTCATTTCGGTGCCCGGTTTCATCGTCTTGGTGAAAAATTCCTGGATCTCCACTTCCGACACCGGGATCTCGCCCGCCATGATGTTGCGGTAATACTGCCCGCCCAGCATGCCGTCGGAAAATTCCTGCATCGCCCGCACATAGGCCGGGTCCTTGTCCAGACCGAGGCGCCTGGCGTCGAGGTAGAGCAGGTTGGCGCTGACCACCTTGTCCAGCACCACGATGCGCGCGGTGTCACGCTGTGGCGTACCCAGTGCCGGCACCGATACCCCGACCACCGCCGAGCTGTTGAGCATGGTGTTGATCTGGTTGAAGCTGATGTCCTGGTCGCCGACGCGGGCGATGACATTACCCAGCGCCGCGATCTCTTCAGCGCTCATTACAGGGGCTTTAGCGGCGGCTGTTTTAGCCGTGGGCTCTTCGCCACCGCTACAACTGACCAGTGACAGACTGCAAAACAAGGCCACAGCACTGATGGTTTTAGAAACTGATTGATGTTGCATAAGACTTCCTAATAACACGTTTTGTAAATGTTTGATTGAACAGAGAGACTCGCACAAAAGGCGGATCACTTCAATAGCTTCCTGCGTGCAAAACAATGGAGGGGAAAATCCCCTCCATTGTTTTGTTAACACTCACCCGCTCCTCCCGGAGCGGGTTCGTCCTGTGCTACCAGCCGCAGCCGCCAAGCGGTATTGACAGTTCTTCCCAGACAACCTGGGAAACACGACCCTGGATCAGATGCTCTCTCCATTCACCATCGCACTCCTGCTCACCAAGCTCGTTCTCTTCATCTTCATGACAGTTAGAACAGAGCAGGCCACGCTGGGCACCCGGTGCCTGACCGAACACCTGACCGTTGTTGACGGCACGCTCGGCGTTGTCCATGGCAACACGTGATACACGGTTCTGCATGGAGTGTCGCAGGTAGTCATTGTCATCGATTTCCGGCACCTCTGCACCGTGGCAGTTCTGGCATACATCCTGTGCAGGGTCGGCCTCGGCCGTGTAGGTGTGCATCCAGCCCACAGCACGGTCAAAGTTGCCACTCACAGGACCCGAATCAGCCCCTGTAGGATCGGTGTAAACCAGATTGTCCACCCAGTTCGGGATACCGAGTCCATCCACGTGGGTATGACAGGCTTCGCACTTGATCGGGCCGTGAGAGCCGTCGGTGTTCAGCGCTGCTGCCTGAGCATAGCTGGTGGTGTCAATCGTCGGGGTCACCGGATAGAGACCGTGGATCGACTCATGACAACCCTGGCAGGTCACATCCTGGTGGCCACGGGTGTAGCGCATCAGGCTGGCCTTGGCCGGGTAGTTGAACGGCGGGTAAGGCGTGAAATTGCCGCTCTGCTCAACATACGGCGCCGCGTGGCAGTCCGCACAGTGGGGCTCGCCGGCAGACAGCCAGTGATCCCGGCCATCGGTGGCCGCACTGAATGGTACCGGTGCACCCACCGTACCTGTGCCCTGGAATGGATTGGCCGGATAACGCCACTGATTCTGGTCAGTCGGGTTGTTGTTGATCCGGTCTACGCAGTCCTGGGTGGTGCAGAAGCTGAGGATATTGACACTCGGGTCTCCGTCCACGTCGATGCTCACGCACACATCAACACCAAATGTAGGATTGAATACACCGGTCAGCGGCGCACAGGCACCCGGTCCGCTAGTTGATACCTCGATGGTGGCTAAATTGGCATCAGGAATATCCGGGTTCCAGGCTGCGTGGGTCTGGTCCGTGGTACGATCAAAGCCATTGACCTTGGGATCGAGGAAGTCGATAGCTTCCTCCAGAGACAGTCCAACAGCAGCTGCAACAGCGTCGAGTGTCGGCTCACCACGCGGGTTGACCAGGCAGTCACCGTGGATCAGGTCGTTGCAGTCCTCGGTGCGCCACAGTTCCTGGCCCAGCTGGCTGTGGCAGTTGGTGCACCAGATGCCGCGGTCATCGTTGCCGACATTCGCAACGTTAGTGTTAAGCCAGTCACCCACCGCATTCAGGTGGCTCGGTGTTTCCGCACCATCGATATCCTTCATCGGGTTGGAGTGAACATCACGTCCGACGAAGCAGCCACCGGGGTTGAGGCGGTTGTCGTTGTCCGCATTGGCATTGTCACCACCGAGGGTGATCGGGTAGTTGTCCATGACGCCATCCGAACGGTGAGCCGGGTGACAACCCTGACAGCCACCGTCACGACCGAGGCTGTCGTTGAACACGATCACGCCGCCTTCATCCAGATTGCGGTGCTGGTTGTGAATCGCCTCACTGATCGGCGGGATCGGGTTCTGCCCGGCCGCGTCAAAGGTGCCCGATCTGACATTGGCGATCACGTTGTCGGCATGACAGCGCTGACAGATGACCGATTCTGCACCCAGGCGGGTGTTCTGCGGTATGTCGCTTTCATTCGTCAGCGGCCCCCCTACGCAATTGTTGGGATCCGCGCATGCGGTGCCCGGGTAGTTGATCGTGAACTCGGTGCCGAGATCGAAATCATGCAGGGTCAGCATGTTGATCGCTGCGCCTTTCAATCTTGGGTACCAGGTTGAATCCAGACCCGGGACGATATCGTAGTAAGCCATCCAGAAGTCCATCTCCAGGTTGGTCATAGCTTCCAGTCCGGTGCCGTTCAGTGGGCCGCCGTGCGGGTAGCTAGCATCCTGGCGATTCCAGTTCGGGCTGTTGACATTCGGATTGCCCGTGACCGGATCGATCGACGGTGCCGAGTGGCAACGCTCGCAGTTCGGGATGTCGATCGGCGCCGTACCGAAGCCGATCACCGGCTGGCCGCTGACAGTATTGAATACTTGATCACCTGACGGATATTCGTGCAGCGAGGCTTTCATCGCCACATAGGGGCGGACCGCATCTTCGTCCACTGCACCCGGATCAGCGAAGAAGCCGATGGTGTCCTCGAACGGTGTCAGCGGCAGGCCGAGGGCCTCCCAGATGCGCGGCGAGGTCAGCATGATCGGCAGGTCTTCGAGCACCTTGGCCTGGGTATAGACCACGGTGCCGGTGTCGCCCGAGAAGGTCAAGAAGTTCTCGAAGGCGCCGTTGCCGGTCGGCCCCAGCGGCTGCAGGCCGGCGCCGGAATTCGGCGGATACATAACCTGGTTGTCGACACCGAGACGGATCTTGTCGCCTTCCAGGCCAGTTTTGCCGTGGCCTTCAAGGTTCGGACCGCCGGTCGCCGGATCGATGTAGATGTAGAAGTGGTTCAACCAGGCATTGGCATAGTTGTCTGTGTTCACGGCTCCTGTTCCATCCCCGATAGCGCCGCTGCCCTGAATCACGTTGTTGTAGCCATTATAAGGTCCATACACCAGCGCATTCGTGGTTGGATCCGGTGCCGCCGAATCAAACACCGTGTTGAAGTACTGCAGCGAGCTGCCTTCCGCGCCACTGATCAGCGTAGTGAGGTTCGGCTTGCTGGTGTTGCCTTCCTGGCGCGGCTGCGCGTCGTGGTAGTAGCGCAGCTGGTACTTCTGGAACTGGTTCGATTCGTGATCCCAGTCACGCACCACGGTCTCGCGGTTCAGTCCGTCCCTTCCTGCGTTGGGGTCGCCTGCAAGCAAACGCGGGAAGCCATCGACGAAGTTGCCACCTTCGGCAAGATCCGGGTCACCCTGCGCCGGCTTGATGACCTGGGCAATGATCGAGTTGTACGGCGGCAGGACGCAGCAGTAGGCAAACTCGAAACCGGTGCAGTGCATACCTAGCTCGTAGTTCATAGTGATCTTGAAGTCCACCTGCTTGGACAGCGTCTGGACCGTGACAGTGGCCGGATCCGAAGTAGCACCGGTTGCATCCACCGCAACATAGGTGAACTTGTCAAGCGAATTATCGACCATGGTGCCATCAGGGGTGTAGGTGAATCCACCTAAGCCGTCAAGATCAAAAATCAGGCTACCGGATGTCGGACCGGTGACCATCGTCGCCGTCAGCGGCGGCACGCCACCGAAGTCGTTGTACAGCACGCCGGAGAGGCGTGTAGCCGTCACCGTGATCGGGTTGCCGACCGGGGTGGCATAGGTGTCACCACGGGCGGTCAGTGGATCCGGCACAACCGGTGGCACGAAAGGCTCTAGCGGAGCGCAGTCAGTCGGCGCGTTGGCTACATCTGCCTCACCGCATAAAAGCAGTTCGGGCTGCAGGACACGCACGCGGCAGGGCACGGCTTCCAGTTTCCTGCCGTTGATGTTGAATTTGAACTTGCCGTTGTTGCCATTGTTTGTGTCAATGACTTCCGCAGGATCGAACCCTAACAGCTCAAATAAGCCGTCTCTTTCACCGGTACCGGAGACCCTGAGCGAGCCGTTGCCATTGGTACGCCATTCGGCGTTATCGATGGTGATACCTTCACAGGCGGCGGCTGCGACGCCGGTACCCGACAGCGGCACATTCACGGTCTGCTGATTGTTGGCATCATTGCTAATGAGGCTGAGGTCGCCTGCATCGGCACCCGCTGCCGCTGGTGCATAGCTGACAGACACGCTGGCCGTGCCGCCCGCAGCAACATTGACCGGCGTACCCGAGGCCAGGCTGAATGCACCCGAGCCTGAGACAGTAGCATCTATGGTGCATGCTGCAGCGCCGTTGTTGGTCACCGTCGTTGACAGTGTCGAGGTGCTATCGACGGCAACACCGCCAAAGGCCAGCGAGGTCGGGGCCACACTGAAGTTGCAGGCATCAACCTGTGGTTCTACGCCGTTGCCCGCCAGAGGAATATCTACACTCTGCGTATTGTTGACATCGTCGCTGGTCAGGTTGAGGTTGCCAACATCAGCACCGACATCCGCTGGTGTGTAGCTGACGGTTACAGCGGCCATACCACCATTGGCTGCGACAGTGACCGGCGATGCAGAGGCCAGAGCGAATTCAGCCGAACCTGAGACAGTAGCAGTAATGTTACACGCCGCAGTACCGTTGTTGGTCACCGTCGTTGACAGTGTTGGGCTGGTGCTGGTGCCGATATCGGTGTTGCCGAAGTCCAGCGAGGCCGGGGCCACACTGAAGTTACACGCATCGGCCACCACGATATTGCCAGTACCGGTGAGTGACACGGTGACCGTTGGCGTATCGGGGTCGTCGCTGACGATGGCCAGCGAGCCGGTGTCTGCACCGTTATCAATCGGGGTGTAGTCAACAACAACATCCTGGGTTGCATTCGGAGCAAGGGTAAAAGACGTACCTGGAGGATTGACCAGGCTGAATTCTGCGGTACCGGACAGGTTGAGCGCGGTTACGTTCAAATCGGCCGTGCCGTTGTTTGTGATCGTCGTGGTAAGCGTGCTGCTGTTACCTACGTCGACAATGCCAAAAGCGAGAGTCGTAGGTGCGACAGCGATGTTTGGCACTGCCGCTGCCGGATCCAGATTGCCGGCGATACCCGCTGGCGCGGTCGCGGTAGTTGAAACCGGGTTTCCACCAAGAGTGTATGTATTGTTGTTAGCTCCAGTGGTCCAACCTGGTTGCGAGCTCGCATTGATCTCCTCCAGCATGGTCGTGGAACCACTGTTGACGTTGATCGAGGTATTGCTCTCAATTGCTGAAAAGTTAAGGCCACTCGCTAGAAAATCATTGCCATACTCGTTCAGTCCTCCAGCAGTATTGTTTGTGGAAAGATGGCAAACGGCGCAGTTAGCATTGGCCCCTGTTGAGGATCCTGGATACGTCTCGTTGAAGCCGACAAAGCCTCCTCCGCTATTCAAATATCTATTCTCAGCATGCGCAGGAGGCGCCGCCATCAGTGCCGTGAGCACTATAAATACCGTAATTAAAAAAATCGGAATTCGCCGAGTTTCCCACGGCTGTCCGTCTGTATTTGAGAACTGCTTCAGTAGACCTGTAATCATGGTCCCATCCCCCTAAGA
>JASJGW010000363.1:0-8179 GCA_033791305.1 Gammaproteobacteria bacterium
GGCGCCGCCGCGTCGTGAAGAAATGAAGGCCGATATGGAAGCGCTGATTCATCACTTCAAACTGTTTACCGAAGGTTTTTGCGTGCCGGCGGGTGAGGCCTATGCGGCCATTGAACATCCGAAGGGTGAGTTCGGCGTCTATCTGGTATCCGACGGTGCCAACAAGCCGTACCGGCTGAAAGTGCGCGCACCAGGTTTTGCACACCTGGCTGCCATGGACGAAATGGCCCGCGGCCACATGCTGGCTGACGTGGTTGCCATTATCGGGACACAGGATATTGTGTTCGGGGAGATCGATCGCTGATGAGTACGGCTGCACGAAAATCAGACCTGCTGACTGCGACATCACGCGCACATATCGATACCTGGCTGAAAAAGTACCCGGCAGAACAGCAGCAGTCCGCCGTGTTAACAGCACTGCAGGCAGCGCAGGAACAAAACGGTGGCTGGGTTGCACGTGACCTGATGGACGCGGTTGCGGACTATCTCGACATGCCCAAAATAAGCGTCTACGAGGTTGCCAGCTTCTACTCCATGATTGAACTGGAGCCGGTCGGTCGCCACATGGTGGCACTGTGTACCAACCTGTCCTGCATGTTGTGCGGGGCGGAGACGATTGTGGAGCACGTTGAAAAGAAACTTGGTATCAAGCTGGGTGAGACCACGGCGGATGGCCGTATCACGCTGAAGCTGGAAGAAGAATGTCTGGCTGCCTGTAGCGGCGGGCCGATGATGACTGTGAACGGTCACTATGAAGAGAATCTCACACCTGAAAGGGTCGATGCGATTCTGGATGGTCTGGAGTAGCGCATGACTGAACAGGTCTGTTTTGACACCTTGCAGTTTGATGAGCCGTGGACACTTGAAAATTATCTCAAGGTTGGCGGTTACCAGGCATGGAAAAAGATTCTGCAGGAAAAGATACCGCCCGAGGATGTGATTGAGGAAGTCAAGGAGTCGGGTCTGCGTGGCCGTGGTGGCGCCGGTTTCCCGACCGGCCTGAAGTGGAGCTTCATGCCGCGTACTGCGCCGGTGCAAAAGTACATTGTATGCAATTCGGATGAGTCCGAGCCGGGTACCTGCAAGGACCGGGACATTTTGCGTTATAACCCGCATGCCCTGATCGAGGGTATGGCGATTGCCGCTTATTCCATGGGCGCCACTGTGGGTTACAACTACATGCGTGGCGAGTTCCACCATGAACCGTTTGAACGTTTCGAACATGCCTTGCAAGAGGCACGCGAGGCCGGCTTTCTGGGTGACGACATACTTGGCTCCGGCATTGATTTTGAATGCCATGGTCACCTGGGTGCCGGCGCCTATATCTGCGGTGAAGAAACGGCCCTGCTGGAATCACTGGAAGGCAAAAAGGGTCAGCCGCGATTCAAACCGCCGTTCCCGGCCAACTTTGGTCTTTACGGCAAGCCGACCACCATCAACAATACCGAAACACTTGCATCGGTGCCCGCCATCATGCGCAACGGTGGTGACTGGTTTTTGGGGCTGGGCAAGCCCAATAACGGGGGGGTGAAAATATTTTCTGTCTCCGGTCACGTGAATAACCCGGGTAACTTTGAAGTGCCTATGGGCATCCCGTTTAGCGAGTTGCTGGAAATGGCGGGTGGTGTACGTGATGGTCACACGCTGAAGGCAGTGATCCCCGGCGGTTCTTCCATGCCGGTGTAGACAGCCGACATCATCATGGAAACCGATATGGATTATGATTCCCTGTCCAAGGTCGGTTCGGCACTGGGTTCCGGCGCGGTGATAGTGATGGATGAAACCACCTGCATGGTCAAGGCACTGATGCGCGTATCACGTTTTTATTATGCGGAGTCCTGCGGGCAGTGCACGCCGTGTCGTGAAGGCACCGGCTGGATGTACCGCATTATCAAACGCATTGAAGAAGGTCAGGGTCGCCAGGAAGATCTGGACCTGCTGCTCAGTGCGGCCGGTCAGATCGAGGGCAAGACTATCTGTGCATTCGGTGAGGCAGCAGCCTGGCCGGTACAGGGTTTTCTGCGGCATTTCCGTGAAGAATTTGAATATCACATCGAGCACAAGTGTTGCATGGTCGGCGCTGGTGCTGCCTCAAAAGGGGAGGCGGCATGAGTGCACGCCCCGAGATCCCGGCTGAGGATGCCGTGAACATCGAGATCAATGGCCAGCCATGCCAGGCCCGCAAGGGTGCCATGATTATCGAGGTGACCGACGAACTGGGTATCACGGTGCCGCGTTTTTGTTATCACAAAAAACTGTCGGTCGCGGCCAACTGCCGCATGTGCATGGTCGAGGTGGAAAAAGTTCCGAAACCGTTGCCGGCCTGTGCCACACCGGTTGCCGAGGGTATGAGGATATTCACACAGTCAGAAATCGCCACGGGTGGCCAGAAGGCCGTCATGGAGTTCCTGCTGATCAATCATCCGCTGGACTGTCCGATTTGTGATCAGGGCGGTGAATGTGAATTGCAGGACCTGGCGCTGGGTTATGGCCGTGATGTGTCGCGGTTCTCCGAGAGCAAGCGTGTTGTTGCAGACAAGTTTATCGGCCCGTTGATTGCAACGGATATGACACGGTGTATCCATTGCACGCGTTGCATCCGCATGTTGCGTGAAGTAGCGGGCAAGATGGAGCTGGGTGCGACGGGCCGTGGCGAGAACATGAAGATTGGCACCTATATCGAGAAGTCACTGGAGTCGGAACTGTCCGGTAATGTGATTGATGTGTGCCCGGTCGGCGCGCTGACCTCCAAACCCTTCCGCTTTAAGGCGCGTGCCTGGGAATTGCAGCAATCCCCGACGGTTGCGCCGCATGACTGTGTCGGTTCCAACCTGTTTGTGCATACCCGGCGTGGTGAAGTGATGCGCGTGGTGCCACGTGAGAATGAAGACATCAATGAGGTCTGGCTGTCTGACCGGGACCGTTTCAGTTATGAAGGTTTGTACAGCAAGGACCGGCTGACAGTACCCATGGTAAAAATCGACGGTCACTGGGAAACCGTAGACTGGGAAACGGCCCTGCAGGCCGCTGTTGACGGTATTCGCGCGGTCATCGATGCCCATGGTGCTGACCAGATGGGTGTGCTGGTGTCGCCAAATGCGACCCTTGAGGAAATGCTGCTAACAGAGGCGGTTGCCCGCGGCATTGGCATCAACAATATTGATCACCGCTTGCGCCAGGTGGATTTTACCGACCAGGATAATGCCCCCCTGTGTCCGACGCTGGGACAGTCCCTGGCAGCACTGGAAACGGCGAATGCCGCTCTGGTCATCGGCGCCAATCCCCGCAAGGACCAGCCTATCATTGGACATCGCCTGCGCAAGGCTGCGATGGCAGGTGCACAGGTCATGCTTGTGAACCCGGTGGATTATGAAATCCTGTTTGATGTCCATGCGCAAGCAGTGGTGCCGCCGTCACAAATGACGGCAAGCCTCGCGGCCATTGCCGCGTGTTTACCGGGTGCCGGCAGCAAGGCGACGGATACCGTTAAGGCTGCCATCTCGGCGGCGGCCCCAGATGACACGCATCGGGCAATGGCGCAGGCATTGAAAGCAGCCGACAAGGCGACCGTGTTGCTGGGCAATGTGGCCACGGCACATCCACAATTTTCTGTCATCAAGGCACTCGCGACGGTCATTGCCGAAGCCAGTGGTGCCATCACGGGTGTGCTGACAGAGGGCGCCAACGGTGCCGGTGGCTGGCTGGCAGGTGTGCTGCCGCATCGTGGCCCGGCGGGCAATGCCGTGTCGACGGCAGGGCTTGACGCACAGGCCATGCTGGCGGCACCACGCAAGGGCTACCTGTTGTTTGGTGTAGAACCCGCCCATGATTTTGCCAATGCTGCGCAAGCCGTCAAGGCGTTCGATACGGCTGAATTTGTGGTCTCGATCGCTCCCTTTGTCAGCGATGCCATGAAAGCGCAGGCCGATGTGTTGCTGCCGACCGGACCGTTTACCGAAACGTCCGGCACCTTTGTGAACACGGAAGGTCGCTGGCAGAGTTTCTCCGGTATTGCGACCCCGCAGGGTGACAGTCGTCCGGGCTGGAAAGTGCTGCGCGTACTGGGTAACCAGTTCGGTCTGGATGGTTTTGAACAGCAAAGCAGCGAAGCAGTACGCGATGCCCTGCGTGAGCAGGTGGGCACGATGAAACTGGATAACAGCCAGGCGGCCGGTCCTGTTGCAGAGGCTGCAGCGGTTGACGGCCTGGAACGCATTGGTGAAGTGTCTATTAACGCGGCTGACGCACTGCTGCGTCGTGCGCCTGCCCTGCAGGCCACGCCGGATGCCCTGGTGGCGGAGCTGGTACGCCTGAATGCACTCCAGGCAGAAAAGTCAGGTGTACAGGACGGTTACACGGTGACCGTGAAGCAGGGCGCTGCCAGTACCACAATGGATATAGAAATCAGCGAACGCGTCCCTGACGGCTGTGCCTGGGTGCAAGCAGGGACAACGGCTGCCGCATCGCTGGGTGCCAGTTTCGGCCCGATCACGATCGAGCGGGTTTGACAGAGAGCGCGCCGATGACAAGCACATATATACAGAAATACAAGACACAGTTGCTGCTTACACTGCTGGTGGCATCTGCAGGAACTGTGCTGGTGGTGATGCTCGGGTTTTATTTCTGGGATGACATCAAGGCCAATGTGGTGCTGTATGCTCTCGTCAAGATCATTGTCATCGTTGTTCCATTGCTGCTTGCTGTGGCCTATCTTACGTTTGCCGAGCGCAAGATAATCGGCTATATGCAAGTGCGTGTCGGTCCCAACCGGGTTGGTCCTAGAGGTTGGCTGCAGCCGATTGCCGATGCGCTGAAGCTGCTATTTAAAGAAATCATTATCCCGACTAACTCCAACCGGTTTCTGTTTCTTGTTGCGCCGATGATCTCTATTGCACCGGCACTGGCAGCCTGGGCGGTGTTGCCGTTTACCGATACCCTGGTGCTGGCCAATATTGATGCCAGTCTGTTGTATATCCTGGCGCTGACATCCATGGGTGTTTACGGGGTCATCATTGCCGGTTGGGCATCAAATTCCAAGTATGCCTTTCTTGGTGCCATGCGCTCGGCCGCACAGATTGTGTCTTATGAAATAGCCATGGGGTTTGCACTGGTCGGTGTGCTGATCGCCGGCGGCAGTCTGAATCTTGTGGAAATTGTACAGGCCCAGCAGGGCAGTGTGCTGCACTGGTTCTGGTTGCCCCTGTTGCCGCTGTTCCTCGTCTATTTTATTTCCGGTGTTGCAGAAACCAACCGCGCACCGTTTGATGTATCGGAAGGTGAGTCTGAAATTGTTGCCGGTTTCCACGTGGAGTATTCCGGCATGGCGTTTGCGGTGTTCTTCCTGGCGGAATACGCAAACATGATCCTGATTGCCGCCCTCGCTTCACTGATGTTCCTGGGTGGCTGGCTGTCGCCATTTGAAGGGCTTGTCCCTGACGAGTATCTTGCTACCGGCATTACTGGCGTGGTACTCGGTTCCGGCGTGCATTGGCTCTTCGCAAAGACCTCGCTGATGCTGCTGTTCTTCCTGTGGTTCCGTGCCACGTTCCCGCGTTATCGCTATGACCAGATCATGCGGTTGGGCTGGAAGGTGTTTATTCCGATCACGATAGTGTGGCTGGTGATCGAGGGTGCTGCCGTCATGGCCCACATCGGACCGTGGTTTGATTGAGGTGATCTGAATTATGAATAATTTGGTTAACTTCCTGAAAAGCCTGTTTCTTATTGAACTTCTGAAGGGTATGAGCCTGACTGGCAGTCGTTTCTTCTCGCGCAAGATCACGGTGCAATACCCGGAAGAAAAGACCCCTCAGTCGAACCGCTTTCGTGGCCTGCATGCACTGCGCCGCTATCCCAATGGTGAGGAACGTTGTATCGCCTGCAAGCTCTGCGAGGCGGTCTGCCCGGCACTGGCGATCACCATTGAAGCAGAAGAGCGTGAAGACGGCACGCGCCGTACCACCCGCTATGACATCGATCTGTTCAAGTGCATCTATTGTGGCTTCTGTGAAGAATCCTGCCCGGTGGACTCCATTGTTGAAACGCGCGTTTTTGAGTATGCCTTCGAGAACCGTGGCGAGAACATTATGACCAAGGATATGTTGCTGGAAATCGGCGACCGGCACGAAGCACAGATTGCTGCCGATCGTGCAGCAGACGCAGCCTACAGGTAGCCGGTATGGATTTTGAACGTTTTATCTTTTACGTCTTTGCCTCGATCCTGATCTACGCGGCAGGGCGTGTCATTACTGTCCGTAACCCGGTGCATGCCGCCTTGCACCTGGTGCTCGCATTCTTTACCTGCGCCGGCCTGTGGCTATTGCTGGAAGCGGAGTTCCTGGCCATTACGCTGGTGCTGGTGTACGTCGGTGCCGTGATGGTGCTGTTTCTGTTCGTGGTGATGATGCTGGATATCAATGCTTCACCCTTGCGTGAGGGCTTTATCAGGTATCTGCCGGTGGGTCTTGTCGTAGCGGCCCTGATTGTGATGGAGATGTACCTGGTGGTGCGGGCACGCAACTTTGGCGTCGATACCATTGCCATCCCGGCGCGTCATCCTGAGGGTTACAGCAATGTCCGTGAAATTGGCAGTGTGTTGTATACCGATTATGTTTACCCGTTTGAAATCGCCGCCGTCATCCTGCTGGTGGCCATTATTGCAGCCATCGCGCTGACCATGCGCAAACGTCCTGAAACCAAGTCCCAGAACCCGACAGAACAGGTTGCGGTCAAGGCCAGGGATCGTGTCCGGATTGTGGAAATGAAGGCGGAAGAGAAAAGCAGATGATTGCCCTGTCCGATTACCTGATTCTCGCTGCCATCCTGTTTGGATTGAGCGTGGCCGGTATTTTCCTGAACCGGAAGAATGTCATCATCCTGTTGATGGCGATTGAGTTGATGTTGCTTGCTGTGAACATGAATTTTATTGCCTTTTCCTACTTTCTTGGCGATACCGCCGGTCAGGTGTTTGTGTTTTTTATTCTGACGGTAGCGGCGGCCGAGGCGGCGATCGGACTGGCGATACTGGTGGTGCTGTTCCGCAACCGGCAGACCATCAATGTTGAAGATCTGGACAGCCTGAAGGGATAGCGCGATGGAAAATCTATATCTTGCCATACCGCTAGCCCCGTTACTGGGGGCCATTATTGCCGGCCTGTTTGGCAGGCAGATCGGTCGCGTCGGTGCACACACGGTCACTATCCTGGGTGTGGCGGCCGCGTTTGTGCTGTCGTTGATCGTACTCAAGCAGTTTGCAGTCGATGGTGCGGAGGCATATAACGCCAGCGTCTACACTTGGATGGTGTCCGACGGGGTGCGCTTCGAAATTGGTTTTCTGATCGATAACCTCACTGCCCTGATGATGACGGTGGTTACCTTCGTCTCGTTAATGGTGCATATCTACACCATCGGTTACATGCATGACGACCCGGGCTACCAGCGGTTCTTCAGCTACATCGCGCTGTTTACCTTCTCGATGCTGATGCTGGTGATGTCCAACAACTTCCTGCAGCTGTTCTTTGGCTGGGAAGCCGTGGGCCTGGTGTCCTATTTGCTGATTGGTTTCTGGTACCAGAAGCCCACGGCCATCTACGCCAACCTGAAGGCCTTCCTGGTGAACCGTGTTGGTGACTTCGGCTTCCTGCTGGGCATTGCTGCTATCTATATGACCTTCAATAGCATGGATTACGCTGCTGTCTTTGCGGCGGCACCGGCGCATGCCAATGCCACCTACCAGGTGTTCCCGGGTGCGGACTGGTCGCTGCTGTCGGTTATCTGTATCTGCCTGTTCATCGGGGCCATGGGCAAATCGGCACAGGTGCCTTTGCACGTGTGGCTGCCGGATTCCATGGAAGGCCCGACGCCGATTTCGGCACTGATCCATGCCGCGACCATGGTCACCGCCGGTATCTTCATGGTGGCGCGCATGTCACCGCTGTTCGAGCTATCCGAGACCGCGCTGTCTTTTGTCATTGTCATTGGCGCCATCACCGCCTTCTTCATGGGGCTGCTAGGCGTGGTACAGAACGACATCAAGCGCGTGGTGGCCTATTCAACACTGTCGCAGCTTGGTTACATGACCGTGGCACTGGGCGCCTCGGCCTATGCCGCGGGCATCTTTCACCTGATGACGCATGCCTTCTTCAAGGCCTTGCTGTTCCTCGGTGCAGGTTCCGTGATT
>JASJGW010000364.1:0-3276 GCA_033791305.1 Gammaproteobacteria bacterium
GATGCTTAACCTGGTTGATGTGTGCTTCTTGGGAACGTTGGCCTGACTGTCAGGAAAAGAAACAATATTCAGGGTCAAAGTAAAAACTCACGCAACATTTCAAAGGATAGTATACTTTTTTACTGAAGGCGCTGAGTTGGCAGGGAGTGGAAACCTGATTTGTACAAGCTGTTCAGGGAGGAACTGGTTTGAATGGACTTGCCTGGATGGTATTGCCCGGTTATCCAACTTCAATTTCCAGTGGCAACAGTCTGCGGACTAACGAGTAGAAATGAATGTGTCTTGTCTTTCTGGCAGGACACTGTGCCGCCATCTTTTATCTGGCATTCAAGCACGTGCTCTTTTCCCCATCCGGTTTTTATGGTGTATGCGGCTGTATTCACATCTTCGCCGCCAATTTCATCTGCCTCTTCGGTGTCTTCAACGACAGCAATCTTTGTGGAATACATGACCAGGTTTTGATAAGTCACATTAAAAGAGCCGTCGTTTGAGAAGTTACGCATGATGGACTTTGTATTAAACTTGACTGTGCTGTCAGCTGTTTTGCGGGTCTGATTTTCACTATAACAGGCAATCTTTCCATCCTCGATGCGACAGTTATTGATAGCAGAGGGCAGGTAAGCGACTGGTTTTCCGTCGCGACTCCAGGCGGCTACCATTAAATCTTCAATACCATATGTTTTAATTCCGGATGCTGTTTTATTTTTCTTGACGGTAGTAACGGGTTTTCGGGTTGCTGTATTGGTTACAGGCGCAGGACTTGTTTGTTTCAGGTCTTTCATTTTCCCGGAAACCTCGATCATTTCACTGCGTGCCTGGTTAAATCCACCATCAACTGCTTTTGTATACCATTCAAGAGATCTGGCGTAATTACGTTTCACACCCTTGCCTGATGCATACATCTTGCCCAGATAGTATTGTGCGGCGGGATAATCCTTGTCTGCTGCCTGCCTGAACCATTTGTAAGCCGTCCTTTTGTTGGGTTTAACTCCGGTTCCTTCGTAGTAGACCAGGCCAAGTTTGTATTCGGCCTTTACATAACCCTGGTGTGCGGACTTATCAAAGGCTTCTGCAGCTTTCGCAAGATCGATATTGGTGCCAACACCTTCGGTGTACATGTTGCCGAGCTTGTACCGGCTTTCTTTATTACCATTCTTGACGTTCACCAGCTCTTTCCTGAAACGCTCTTCATTGGCCTGCAGTAATTTCAGACGAGTCACCGCCTTTTTGTTGTCTTGTGCGGCGGCTTTCTTGTACCACTCAATTGCCTTGTTCCTGTCCGGAGATACACCGCGGCCATTTTGATACATGGAACCGATATCGAATTGTGCATTACTGTTGCCCTGGTGGGCTTCCTGAAGTTTTTCTTTAAAGAGGGTTTGCCAGACGTCATTGCCGCTCATGGCAGTGGCAGTGGTGAGCAGCAGGATTAAGCCGAGAGTGATTGTTTTCATGCCAGATACCTGCTGTTTTTACTGAAAGGCGTATAAATGCCCTGTATCAGGTACCTATCGGCTACCGCAGGCCGTGCTTGAAGAAGTCCAGTATTGTTGAAATATAATACATATAAAACAACAATATGTGAAATATACCTGATAACAGAGATAAACGTATCTCAAGCGAGCGAATGGTGCCCGTCGAGGTGTTGCAGGATGCGTTCCTCCAGCCAGTAACGGGGTAGTAGCGGGTTCGATCCTGTTACAAAACCGACATGACCACCTCGTTCGGAGAGTTCCATGGTGGTTGATGAACTCAAATCGTCTTCATTGGGCAATGCGCTGGCAGGGAGGAAAGGGTCGTCTACGGCTTGCAGTAACAGTGTAGGAATTTCTATATTTTTCAGGAACTGCTTGCTGCTGGATCTGGAGTAGTAATCGTCCACATCCCGGAACCCATGCAGGGGTGCCGTGATTTCATTGTCGAACTTATGAAACGTGTTTAACTCATGTAAACGGTCAACTGGAAATGGCGGAGTGTGCAATGCAGCTTTTACGATGACCGACGCCCTGAGTTTGTTTAACAGGTAGCGTTGGTAAATGCGTGACAGTCCACGGTCAATATTCAGGGCTGTATGGTGGAGATCCAGGGGAACAGAAATGGCGATGGCGGTGGTAATACCTGCGGAATGGCCTTTTTCACCCAGCCACTTGAGAAGTATGTTGCCTCCCAGCGAGAAACCGATCACGGCTATTCCTGTGTCCGGATGTCGCCGCGTGATGCGTTGTATGATTTCGTCAAGATCACTGGTTTCACCCGAGTGATAACTGCGCGCCAGCCTGTTGGGCTCACCGCTGCGGCCCCGGAGGTACATCAGGCCTGCAGTGTATCCCTCCTGTGCAAGAGTGCAGAGCAGGCCGCCGATATAGTGTGATTCGAGTGAACCCTCCAGACCATGCAGTATAATCACCCGCATACCAGCAGTCTGTCTGGTCCAGTCGATGTCTATGAAATCCCCGTCCGCCAGTTCAAAGCGTTCCCGTGTCAGCGGCGGCGCTTTCCGTTTGCGGAACAGGGATGGATAGATTGTTTGCAGGTGCGGGCCTGGCAACCACCACGCGGGGCGGAATTTACTGCGGGTGATCATTTGCCCGTTACTCGTTACACCACACCAGGATCAGGGGCTTACACGGTTCTCAAGCAGATCATCAACGACTGCCGGTTCTGCCAGTGTCGAGGTGTCACCCAGTGAGTCCACTTCATTGGCAGCAATCTTGCGCAGAATGCGGCGCATGATCTTGCCAGAGCGTGTTTTCGGCAGAGCCGGTGCCCACTGTATTATATCCGGTGTGGCAATGGGACCGATTTCCTTGCGCACGTGTTTGACCAGCTCGTTGCGCAGTTCATCGCTGGGTTCGATGCCACTGACCAGAGTGACGTAGGCGTAGATACCCTGGCCCTTGATGTCGTGTGGATAACCAACGATAGCAGCCTCGGCAACCGTGTCGTGTAATACCAGCGCACTTTCAAGTTCTGCTGTTCCCAGATTATGGCCTGATACGATCAGGACATCATCAACGCGTCCGGTTATCCAGTAGTCGCCATCCTCATCACGGCGCGCACCATCACCTGTGAAATATTTCCCCGGGTAGGCGCTGAAGTAGGTATCAATAAATCGCTGATGGTCACCATAGACGTCGCGCATTTGTCCCGGCCAGGGATGTGTCATGACATGGTTGCCTTCAGCCGCACCTTCAAGGATATTGCCTTCGCCATCGACGATGGCAGGTTGTACACCAAAGAAGGGTCGTGTGGCCGAACCCGGTTTCATTTTTACGG
>JASJGW010000365.1:0-3391 GCA_033791305.1 Gammaproteobacteria bacterium
CGGAGGATTTTGCTGACGATCAACTGAACACTGGTGTGAGCTTTATTTCTAGCGAATCAGGCCATATCAATCCTGCTCAGGAGACCTACCAAGATGTTCTGACGTCTCTGAGTCAGAATGAACCTATGACCACCTGGAGCTTTGTTCCTCAGATTATTGCATACGGCGGAAACTGGACTTTAGGCGGACCTGGTGGCACCGGAAACAGCCTGCTGGTTTATATAGCTGACTCTTCCCTCTTTGTGGATTCCATTCCAAATAGTTATGGTGGCGAATTTTTTGGGTTCATCTCTGATACACCCTTCACCTCCGTTAAACTAATAGGTGGTGGAGGCTCTAATCAACAGAACTACAGTTTAGATGACATGGTGTATTCAGCTGTTCCAGTTCCTGCCGCTGTATGGCTTTTCGGCTCCGGCCTGTTGGGGTTGGTCGGCATAGCAAGGCGCAAGAAAGCTGCTTAACATTTTCATTCAATAACGGCCCTTCGGGGCCGTTTTCAATTGTGTTAAATGTCGTGTTATGGCCGAACCCGGTACTACACTGCGCCCACTGAAGCCCGATGAGGGCATCCGCCGAAACGTCGACTATGCCCCCGATTCAAGACATCCAGATTGACGTTCCAAGGCGTCCATCAATCTCCCCTCCCCCGGTCCAGCCTTTCCCTGATCGCCATTCCGACCTCGCGCCGACTCTCCTTCACCTTCCGCCGATTGCACCCTGGACTTGAATGTCTCGTCTTCGAGCACGGTGCGTTGGAGGGCGGTTATCTCGGGGTGCATATTCCTATTTTCCTCCCTTTTATCGACGATCCGATATTACTCGGGTACGCCCACGTCACCACCGCCGGTTGAAGGCATACGTATTCAAGTACCCCAGGACGGCACTAATCTCGGGACCTCCGATTGAGGATTTCCCGGAACACCTGACGCACCCGACGTACCCGACGCCGCACCGGTGCCCACAAGCCGTTGGGAGGGCATGGGAAAGCGACGGGGCGTCGGGTACGTCGGGTAGGTTCTATATTTTTGACTGTACCCCCTGAGCTGGTTTAATTGATGACGATCAAGGACAAGAAAAAGTGGCTCAGGGATGCTGGTTAGACAAAGGCGGCAAGGTCAGCACGGGCATGTTGGACAAGAAAGGAAAAAATCGGTCACATGGAAGGGATGTTCAAGTTCGGAAATCGACTCTCGGACAGCTTGCCGCTTATGTCCTGTTATTTGTTATGACGGTAACCTTGGGCGGCTGCTCCCATGCGCCTTCGCAGGTTGAGGTACCACCGGCTCCGCTCTACCACGTTCAACCCGGGACCTGGCGGGCCATTGATGAACAGATACTCACCGCCTCTGTGTATGCAAGGCACGAGTCTGAGGCCTCTGCCCGAGTTGCCATGGACGAGTGGCAGTGGCGGGTGCGCAGGCGCATCGATGAGGTTTTTATTCCCTGGTACGGCAGTTACTGGACGCAGCAATGGATTACCTCCAGGGTGACCTGGTACAAGTTGCAGTACGCCGAGGGGGAAGCCACACCGGAAGAACGGCTGGTCAGCTACCTGCAGGAGCAGTTCTATGCACAAGTACTTGAGCCAGTCAGCAGTTTCGTTGACCCGCACGCTGTCATGGCAGATGCAACTGCCGCTTATGTGTGGGAGCTGAAATGCCGGCTTGACCAGTTGTCGTTTGAGTATCGCATCCCGGTTGCTGCATTCAACCAACATCTGGAATCCATCCCTGCAATCGTTGTGCTGGCGGTGCCGTCGCAGGACGCATCCCTGTACTAGGTTCTGCAGACCGCTAATCTGACTGCCTTACCTGCCTACGAGGCACTGCTGGGGCAAATTGTTGCCCTCAACGGTGCCACCGGTCCAACACCGTCACCGGGAAGCCTCCATACAGTGGCCAGGAAAGCAGTTACCAAGCTGTTCGGCACATTGGTGTTGCGCGGTGGCGCAACTGCTGCCTCGTCCATTGCGGGCGGTTTCTGGGGAGTGTTGATTTCCGCGGGTGCCGCAGCCTGGGGTGCGGTGGAGCATGATCATGACAAGCCAGAGTTAGAGGCTCAATTACGGGAGAACCTGGACGCGGCGCTGGATGTGATGTGGCAGGACCTGATGGAGGATCAGCAAGGTGGTGTGACAGCCGTGGTGCATCACATGTGTACGCAGATTGAAAGCGCGGTGTTCCGTCCCCCGCAAACACCGCTGATCCCGTACACCCATGATCCGGCCCTGCTGTTCTGATTCCGGGTGAAACTGACTCGCTATCACGGCGTGTTTTACCCATCGTTTTTTGTTTTTCTGCAGGTTGATAGCTGTATTTGAATGACGGCTTACTGTATGTACTTGCCGTTCAGGCCAGCAACCGTAGAGGTCAGGAATTGGCCGACTCCAGCCTTCGTCGGGCATTGCAATAATCGGTGAGGGGCGAGCCAGGAACGGCAGGTTACCGGCCGTACCCGGTCGTTTAGAAAACAGCTATCAGATAATTATCTAAAAGGCGGGAGACGACCCAATTCGGAAGTATAGCGTCTTGGATTAAATGTCCTGAAGAAAGCATAAACCGGACATTAGCAGAATGATATTGGACTGAGGGCAGACAATCAGCGGGAAACACGGGGGAGTCGGCGATGCAGTCATGGAAAGGTGCGCGACGGTCGTTTTTCGGCTGGATTGTCTCGAGATGCTTGGGTTATGCTTCCCATGCGCAGACTTCTGCTCTGACATAATCGCGCGATTATTTAATTTAAGCCGCCAGGGAGTTATGAGCATGTCAGCATTAAATTCCCTTTTTGTAGCAGTCATCGCTGCTACCCTGCTGGTAGCCTGTTCCTCTGCCGAGAGGCGTGTTCACAGGAGCCGGGCTGAACGCCAACAAGAGCCAGGCTGAGCTGAATGAGCGCAAGATGGAAATTGTCGATGATTATGAAAAATACAAAGACAAGTGCAGCTCGGATGAAGGTCGTGCCAAGTGCGAGGCAAAGCTCAAAGGTACTCGGGGGCGCAAGCCCGGATCCGGATAAACAGCGCATACTGCCTTTGTTTATGCTCCCTGACTTCCTGAAAACAGGAACCTTTATGCTGGTCCTGTTTATCGCTGGCTGTACAGCAATCGGGCCGCCCTCGGTTACCCGTGATCGCTTTGATTACAACACGGCGATTTCCGATTCATGGAAAGAGCAGACACTGCTGAATATTGTCAAGATACGCTATGCCGACATGCCGTTGTTTGTCGAGGTGGCATCAATTGTCAGCGGTTATACGCTCGAGAGCTCAGTCAGTGTCAACGGTACGCTGTCATCGAGTAATGCGATACAAAGGGATTCACTGTCACTGGGCGGTAACGGCAAGTATACCGACCGGCCAACCATTACCTATGTACCGATTACCGGG
>JASJGW010000366.1:0-4476 GCA_033791305.1 Gammaproteobacteria bacterium
AAGGAACCCTTGCTTGCTGATGACAAACTGGCGCTTGATACCATAACCGGCAGTTTCTCGAACAATGGCAGCGTCCTGGGTACGGCGATCATCTCACTGGATGGGGACATCATCAGCACGGCCGGCGTACTGCATAAAGAAAAGAACCTGTTAACACACAAGTTCATAAAAGATGTCATCAGGGAATCTCACACTTCCGTCACCTGGGAGTGGCAGCCACTTACCGGCCTGCGGAGGCAAAATGTCATGTCGTTTATCCAGCCGGTAACATTCCAGAATGTTACCGCCGGATATGCCATGGTTTCCTTCAGCCAGTCCGGAATGAAAAAGTCAACACGCCAGGCGGTTCAGACGATATCAGGTGCCACCCTGCTGATGATTGCCCTGAGTATGGGTATGGCCTTTGCCCTTGGCCGACGCATCACACAACCGGTTGACCAACTGGTCGATGCAAGCCGTGCCATAGGCAATGGTGACTACACCATCAGATTCAAGGAACGCCGCAAGGATGAACTGGGGGTACTTATGCAGGCCTTCAATGAAATGGCCGAAGGCATGCTGGAAAAATCACAGGTCAAGAATGCACTTTCACGTTATGTCTCACCGGGTGTGGCCAGACAGATCCTGTCAAACCTCGATAACGTTAGCCTCAGCGGCAAACAGATTGAGGGCAGCGTTCTGTTTGCAGACATCACTGGCTTCACACAAATTTCGGAACAGATAAAACCGAAAGCCCTGGTCGACATGCTGAACCGGTATTTCACCCTCATGACCTGTGCCTGCTCGATCAATCACGGCATTGTTGACAAGTACATGGGGGATGGCGCCATGCTTGTTTTCGGTGCACCGGAACCCGATGCAGACCATGCCTTCCACGCAATCAGTTGCGCCCTCCTGATACAGAAACTGGTTGCACAGGAAAATCTGCAACGCGAGGCACAGGGACTGATGCCCGTCAGGTTAAGAATTGGTATTAATACCGGCAGCATGCTGGCAGGAAACATGGGGTCATGCGACCGCATGGAATATACCGTCGTCGGCGACACCGTCAATCTTGCTTCACGACTCTGCGGCATTACCAACGGCGACCAGATTGTCATATCACGCGAAATGTATATGCGAGCCGACATAAAGGATCGCGTACTGGCCGGACAGTATCAATCGATACAACTGAGGGGCATCAGCAAACCTGTCAGCACCTACCTGGTAGAGCATCTTACGGTAGATTATCAGGAGATTGTCGATCGGCAATTCGAAGAAATCACCAATTCAGAAATGGACGAGTCGCATGAAGCATAAACTGTTCAGGCTCATATTCTCGCTACTGTTGCCAGTGATGGCCGGCTGTTCCGGCATGGATACGATCCAGCTGGGGCAGGACCGGCCGGAAGATCTCGACAGCTTGCTGGAGCAACATGAATATGCCCGTGCCCGGCAAGTAACAAGCAAGTATCCGTCTCTGGACACACTGGAACTACAGACAAAGATCACCGGCAAGGAAACATCTTACGAGAAAAACATCTATTCACAGGCACGCGAACTGCAATCCGGCAATGACCTGCTGAGTGCCGTAGAACTGTTGTCAGGCGCCTTGCTGAAAGTACCCCATAGCACGGCATTGCGTGAACTACGCAATGCAATTGAGCTGGAACGTCTTAAGCAACTGCAGACTAATGAGCGCGAGCAATTGATCGCACGCGCAAACTATATACTCGGCCAGCAACAGCTATACCATGACCAGACCAATCTGAAACCACCCAGCCTTGGACAGCGCTGGGAAAATACACGCAACCAGAAAGGGGCGAAAGAACTTTCCGAACAACTCATGTGGCACGGGCAGCAGGCCATGGAAACAGACAATCCGGATCTGGCGAAGACCTGCCTGCAGTTGTCACAGGCACTGCATAAAACACCGAAAGTCGATGCATTACTTGCCAACATTTACACTGAAGACGAGGCACATAAACAGGCAGCAACACAGAAGACCAACCTGGCGCAGAAAAAGGCCAAACGCAGGAAAGCACAAAACAGGGAAAAGAAACAGCAGGAACAGAAAAACAAAACCGAGGTACTGCTTGCCGAGGCCCAGCAGGCCCTTGCAAAAGATGACTTGCAGGTTGCCCGCGCTGCAGTTGTACAGATCCCCCCTTCTGCTATCGACGACAGCAAGGTACTTGCCATCCAGGACAATCTGGACCAGGCTGTTCACGTACGCGTAAAGAAGTTGACGACAAAAGGTGATGCCCAGTACCGCGCCGACAATGTCCTGCTGGCCGTGAGAACATGGACGGAAGCGCTCTCTCTGGACCCCGACAACCAGAAGTTACGCGAACGTGTTGAACGCGCCAACAAGGTGCTTGCCCGGCTGGAAGAATTGAAACGTCAGCAGCACAGGCAACCCCGCACACTCACTTTACCGGTACAGCCGACACGGGTAGGGGTTACTAGGGCTTCTCCTCAACACTGATACTGTCTACCTTCTGGTAACCCCGCGGTAATTTACGACCGCGTCGCCCACGTTCACCGACAAACTCATCGACCTCGGCAGGCTTCATGGTTTTATGCTTTTTACCGGCATACACGGTAAGTTTCTCGCCATCCTGGATACACTGTATGGCTGCAACATACTCTTCACGGGATTTCAGCCGGGCGGACGGGATGTTGATAATCTTGTTACCCTTCCCGCGCATCATTTGCGGCAGCTCGGCAAGCGGTATGACCAGCATGTAGCCCTCGGTTGTTACGGCCACAATCCAGTCATCCTCCAGACTGCGAACCGGCACCGGCGGTAGCACGCCGGCACCCTTCGGCACCGACAGGGTAGCCTTGCCAGCCTTGTTACGGGTGTACATGTCAGCGAGCCTGACGGCAAAACCGTAACCGGAATCACTGGCCAGCAGGTACAGGTGCTCCGGGTCACCGGCCATTACGCCAACGAAGCGGGCACCATCAGCCGGTTTCAAACGACCACTCAGGGGCTCACCCTGCCCCCTGGCACTGGGCAGGGCATGCGTTGGCAAGGCATAGGTCTTGCCAGTAGAATCAATAAACACGGTCTGTTGATTGCTGCGGCAACGTGCCGCCATGGCAAAGTCATCACCGGATTTGTAAGTCATCTCTGCCGGATCAATCTCGTGACCCTTGGCTACCCTGACCCAGCCATTTCGTGACAGGACCACAGTCACCGCCTCACTTGGTATCAATGCTGTCTCATCCAGCACCTGTGCGGCTGCACGGTCAACCAGCTGTGAACGTCGGACATCACCATGCTTGCCGGCATCCGCCATGATCTCTTTTTTGATCAGGCTCTTCATACGCTGTTTTGATGACAGCGTCTGCTTTAATCCATCACGTTCCTTGATAAGGTCCTGCTGCTCGCTCCTGATCTTCATTTCCTCAAGACGCGCCAACTGCCGCAAACGCGTGTCGAGGATATATTCCGCCTGCTCCTCGGACAGATCAAAGCGCTTGATCAATACCGGTTTGGGCTTGTCTTCCGTGCGCACTATCCGGATAACCTCATCCAGATTGAGGAAGGCAATCAACAGGCCATCCAGCAGGTGCAGGCGCCTATTGACCTTGTCGAGGCGATATTGCAGCCGCCGTCTGACGGTGTCCGTTCTGAACTCCAGCCATTCCTTCAGAATGGTTCGCAAGTCCTTGATTCTTGGCCGGCCATCCAGACCAATCATATTGAGATTTATACGCGTGGTACGTTCCAGGCCGGTACTCGCAAACAGGTGCAACATCAGCATCTCGATATCCACCCGATTGGAGCGTGGCACAATCACCAGGCGCGTCGGGTTTTCATGATCTGATTCATCGCGCAGGTCCTCGACCATCGGCAGTTTTTTCGCCAGCATTTGCGCGGCAATCTGTTCCAGCACCTTGCCTCCGGATGTCTGGTATGGCAGCGCCGTGATGATGATTTCGCCGTGTTCCTTTTCGTAGCAGGCACGCATACGCACACTGCCATGCCCGGTCCTGTAGGCCGCTATCAAATCTGCCCTGGGGGTGATGATTTCTGCTCCGGTTGGATAGTCAGGACCCTGAATAATCTCGCAGAGATCCTCAAGCGTGCTTTTCGGCTTGTCCAGCAATAGCATGGCGGCCTCGGCAATCTCATTCAGGTTATGCGGAGGAATATCCGTCGCCATACCCACGGCAATACCGGTTGCACCATTCAGCAGTACATTTGGCAAGCGTGCCGGTAATAACACCGGCTCATCCAGGGTACCGTCAAAGTTTGGCGCCCAGTCAACCGTGCCCTGCCCCAGTTCTGCCAGCAGTACCTCGGCATACGGAGCAAGGCGCGCTTCAGTGTAGCGCATGGCGGCAAAGGACTTGGGGTCATCGGGAGAACCCCAGTTGCCCTGACCGTCAATCAACGGATAGCGACAGGTAAAGGGCTGAGCCAGATGTACCATGGCTTCATAACAGGCAGAGTCACCATGTGGATGAAACTTGCCCAGCACG
>JASJGW010000367.1:0-2527 GCA_033791305.1 Gammaproteobacteria bacterium
TCCGGCACGCTCTCGACACGGATCTCTCCCCCCATCAACCGTGCAAGTTCCCGACTGATTGTCAGCCCGAGACCGGTGCCGCCAAAGCGTCGACTGGTTGAACCATCTGCCTGCTTGAAGGCCTCAAACACCATGTCCAGCTTATCAGCCGGGATACCGATCCCGGTGTCGGCCACACTGATACTGACCGGCCAGGGTTCCCCTGCCTGCAGCCTGACTGTCACACCGCCCGCCGCGGTAAACTTGACGGCATTGGACAAAAAATTGATCAGTATCTGGCGCAGCTTCTCACCATCTGAAAGTATGCTCCCGGGTACATCTACATCGACATACAGGTCCAGGGCAAGCTGCTTTTCATCAAACTGCGGCTTCATCAAATCAATCACATCCGTCAGCAGTTTCCGCAAATCCACCTGCTCTGAAAGCAGTGACATTTGTCGTGCCTCGGCACGTGACAGGTCAAGAATATTATCAATCAGTGCCCTCAGGTCTGTGCCTGCAGCGTGGATAATCTGTGCCTGGCGGCTTTCCTTGGCAGACAGTTCTCCGGCAGCGTTTTCCGACAGCATTTTTGATAACAGCAAGATAGAGTTCAGCGGCGTACGCAGTTCGTGGCTGACATTGGCGAGAAATTCGGACTTGTAACGGTTGGTTGCCTCCAGCTCCTCGGCGTAATCATGCAGCGCCCGGTTATTTTCAGAATGCGTATTGGCCAGACGGGTCAGGTGTATACCCAGCTCGTGTAGCTCCTCAGGCCGTTGCCATGAAAAGTTGACGGCCTTGTCCCGTTCCAGCACCCGGGAAATACCCTCCGTTAATTCGCGCCCCAGCCGTTCGGTTCTGACGGCAATCAGGCGAGCGACAACAAACACGACCAGCAGCAAACCGGCCGCAACGATAGCAACACGGATATGCACGGTGTTCAGCAGTTGCGCCAGTGGCGAGGGATCCACACTGCGGCCTACCCAGAGTGGCCCGGCATGCTCGGTATTAAACAGTGGCACCCACATAACCTGTTGACCATTGAATTCCCACAGGTCCAGTTCACCCCTGGCAAATATTTCCTCCAGCCCCTGGAAATCCTCAAAGGCCTTGCCTGCATGCTGCCTGGCGCTGGCATCACCCAGGTAACGGCCGTCGCTTTGCACCCAGTAGTTGCCACGATAGGCATTTGCAAGTCCGCCCATATCCAGATAAATAATCACTTCTCCGCGCTGTTCTGATACTTCGCCGGTATCGGGTGACACCGTGGGAATGACCACCGGGCTGATAAGACTGAGCTGCATGAAGCGATTCGGTGATGATTCACTCGCTGACTGATCGATCACGATGGGCCCCGTCACGACGCCACCCGGTGATAATTTCCTGCCCGTTTCCACCAACTCGGGATTCACATCCCGCAGCTCTTCTTCATGAGCCTCCAGATGACCGCTTGCCAGGTCCCGCTCCAGCCAGAAACGGGAATTGCCTTCTTCGTTCAGAAAAAGGATGCGCGTAATATCCAGCTGATCCATCAGCACCTGGTTGACCCAGTCAACATAGTTTGACCGCGCATCCGCCAGCCCCGGCGCCGATTCCAGGATGTCAGCGTCAAGTAACATGCCGGGTTCCGGCATCTTGGCCAGTAACCGTGCCATCTCGTTGCGGCGTGCGATATGCTGGTCCAGGTCACTGAACCCGGCGCGCAGATTCTGTAAATGGGCCTTGTGATATAGTGCCTCGATGCGATCGAAAATCGTCGGCAAATTGATCATAAAACCGACCAGCAAGGGCACCAGACCAAACATAAACAGCAACAGGGATATCTGGGTGCGCAGCTTCATCTACAGGGTATTCCGGTACCGGTGTCGGATCGTATTTAATGTACCACGTGTATTAAGGGTTCGCGCAACAATAAGCGGGACATCCATAAACCTTAACCGCATCAGATTCCTTGAATATGCAAAATTTCAGCTTTAAAGACATTGGACCTGGACTGGTAATTGCCGCAACCGGGCTGGGAGCCGGTGACCTGATTGCAGCTTCCGTTGCCGGCGCCCGGTTTGGCACCACGATATTGTGGGCTGCCGTTGTTGGCGCCATCATGAAGTATGCCATGAATGAGGGGCTGACACGCTGGCAACTGGCCACCGGCTCCACCCTGCTGGAAGGTTGGGTGCAACGCTTGCCAAAATTCATATCCCTCTACTTTTTTATCTATCTCTTACTGTGGAGCTTTATTGTAGCCGGCGCATTGATTGCCGGCACCGGCCTGGCAGCACACGCACTGTACCCGGAACTTTCGGTCGAACTCTGGGGCATCCTGCATTCACTGCTGGCGCTTGTGCTGGTCATCATCGGCCGCTACTCACTGCTTGAACGCCTCATGAAATTCTTCATGGGCCTGATGTTACTGGTTGTTATCACCTGCGCAATACTGGTCGCCCCCGGCATTTCCGGAATACTCAGCGGTTTGTTGATACCGTCGATACCGGATGGGTCCGTACTGTTTATTTTCAGCGTTATTGGCGGTGTTGGCGGCAGCGTT
>JASJGW010000368.1:0-5731 GCA_033791305.1 Gammaproteobacteria bacterium
TCACGCGCATTCCGGGTTGTGCGCCGTCGTCGGGATGCAGTACAAACAGGTCACTGCCACCCGGGCCGGCCGCCAGCACCATGCCCTCGGAGACGCCGAAGCGCATCTTGCGCGGGGCGAGGTTGGCGACCATGACGGTCAGCTTGCCTTCCAGTGCTTCCGGTGCATAGGCGGACTTGATACCGGCGAAGACATTGCGGGTTTCGCCACCGATGTCCAGCGTCAGCTGTAACAGCTTGTCGGCACCTTCAACGTGCGCTGCCTTGCTGATGCGGGCAATGCGCAGATCGAGTTTTGCAAAATCCTCGAAAGCAATGGTTGCTGCAATCGGGTCTGTTGACAGCGGTCCGCTTGCAGCTGCCTCGGGTGCTGTTGTCGCGGAACCAAGACTGTCTTTCGAATCTTCCAGCATAGCGTCTATTTTCTCCTGCTCAACACGTGTCATCAGCGGTTTGAATTTGTTGATGCTGTGACCGGTCAGGGGTGTGTCGATGCTGTCCCATGTCATGGCCGGTAGTTTGAGAAAAGTTTCCACGTCAGCCGCCATGGCCGGTAGTACCGGTTGCAAATACGTCATCAGGACCCGGAACAGATTGAGGCCGACACTGCAGACGTCCTGCACCCTCCGTTCCTGTCCTGCTTCCTTCGCCAGCACCCAGGGTTTGTTGGTATCGATGTACTGATTGGCCCTGTCGGCCAGCGCCATGATTTTGCGAATGGCCTGACCAAACTCGCGCCGTTCGTAGTCCCCGGCAATGACCTCACCCTCGGCAGTAAAGGCCTGATACAAATCAGATTCGGAGCACTGGTCTGACAGTTGACCGGCAAAACGTTTGTTGATGAACCCGGCACAGCGGCTGGCAATATTGACCACCTTGCCAACGAGGTCGCTGTTAACCCGCAACACAAAGTCTTCAAGATTAAGATCGATGTCATCAACACCGTTGCCCAGTTTGGCAGCGATGTAATAACGTAAATACTCCGGGTTCAGATGATCCAGGTAAGTGCGCGCCTTGATAAAGGTGCCCCGTGACTTGGACATCTTCTGTCCGTCAACCGTCAGAAAGCCGTGGGCGAAGATCGCCGTGGGCGTGCGATAATTAGCGCCATTGAGCATGGCAGGCCAGAACAGGGCATGGAAATTGATGATGTCCTTGCCAATAAAATGGTAGAGCTCGGTGTCCGAGTCACTGTTCCAGTAACGTTCGAAGTCCAGTTCCGGGGTGCGGTCGCAGAGGTTCCTGAAGCTGGCCATGTATCCGACGGGTGCATCCATCCACACATAGAAGTATTTCTCCGGATGCCCCGGGATTTCGAAGCCGAAGTAGGGGGCGTC
This sequence comes from Gammaproteobacteria bacterium, assembly GCA_033791305.1. Classification (GTDB taxonomy): domain Bacteria; phylum Pseudomonadota; class Gammaproteobacteria; order UBA9214; family UBA9214; genus UBA9214. Next base: position 1,337 of record JASJGW010000368.1, read on the forward strand.
GCGAGAAATCCCCCATTCCTGCAAGCCGGCGTCAAACCATTCTTCTACCTTGTTGGCGACTTCTGTTTGCAGGTGTCCCGCCTTGATCCAGGTTTTCAGCAGGTCTTCAAAGTCGGTCAGTTTGAAGAACAGGTGTTCGCTGTCCTTCTCGACGGGTGTTGTGCCGGAAATTGCCGACACGGGATGCTTTAATTCAGTCGGCGAGTAGGTAGCCCCGCATGCCTCGCAGTTGTCACCATACTGATCGGCAGCACCGCACCGCGGGCATTCGCCCTTGATAAATCGGTCTGGCAGGAACATGTCTTCCTGCGCGTCGTAGGCCTGGGTAATGGTGCGTGCCGCAATGTGGCCAGCCTGCTGATTGCGCTCGAATACCTGTGTAGCAAGCATGCGGTTCTCGTCCGAATGGGTGCTGTAATAATTATCGAAACTGATATTGAAATCTGCAAAGTCTGCCTGGTGTTCCTGCGCAGAAGCGGCGATTAACGCTTCGGGTGTAATGCCTTCCTGGCGTGCGCGCAGCATGATGGGCGTGCCGTGTGCATCATCAGCGCACACATAGGTGCAATGCTGGCCGCGTAATCTTTGAAAACGCGCCCAGATATCCGTTTGGATATATTCTACCATGTGGCCAATGTGGATAGGTCCATTGGCATAGGGGAGTGCACTGGTAACCAGAATTGTGCGGTTTTTTTGACTCATGCGCCTGCTGTCCGGATTAAAACCCTGATACTAGTATGAATATTCGGGCGCTAAGTATGCCATAGACCAGCATGGCGTGGGGATTGCTGCGTGTGAACAATAGGACGGTCTGGTTTAGTTCGTGTACAATTCGCGATCAATTTTCCCTGGCCGCCAAACGAACGGTGGCTGGTCTCCCAAGGAGTGAACGAATGGCTGAAGTAACCCAAGCCCAGATCGAAGAAAAACTGGCCACCTATGTAGACCCTTATCTGGAAAGGGACCTGGTTTCAACCAAGTGCGTCAAGGATATCTCGGTTGATGGTGCTACCGCCTCGGTTTCCGTGGTCCTCGGTTTTCCGGCTGGTGGCTACCATGCGGAACTGGCTGCAAAACTCAAGGAGCTGGTCGAGTCCATCGACGGAATCACGCGTGCAAACGTCAATGTCTCCACCAAGGTCTCTGCGCATTCGGCCCAAAAGGGCGTCAAGCATATCGAAGGTATCAAGAACATTCTTGCCGTTGCCTCGGGCAAGGGTGGCGTGGGCAAGTCAACCATGGCCGTGAACCTGGCACTGGCGCTATCGGCTGAAGGCGCCAATGTGGGTATTCTGGACGCGGATATTTACGGGCCGAGTCAGCCGCGTATGCTGGGTGTCAGTGGCAAGCCGGAATCGCTGGATGGCAAGTCGCTGGAACCCATGAACAGTTACCACCTGCAGGCCATGTCCATCGGTTTCCTGATCGACGAGGAAACACCGATGATCTGGCGCGGTCCGATGGTGACCCAGGCCCTGCAGCAGCTATTGAATGATACCAACTGGAAGGACCTGGACTACCTGGTGGTCGATCTGCCACCGGGTACCGGCGACATACAATTGACACTTGCGCAACAGGTACCGGTCAGTGGCGCCGTGATCGTCACCACCCCGCAGGACATCGCGCTGCTGGATGCCCGCAAGGGTCTGAAGATGTTCGAGAAGGTGGAAGTGCCGGTACTGGGTATCATCGAGAATATGAGTATTCATATCTGCAGCGAATGCGGTCATGAGGAGCATATCTTTGGTCAGGGCGGTGGGGAACGCATGTCCGGGGAAAACAATGTCGATTTTCTTGGTGCCTTGCCGCTCGACAAGCGTATCCGCGAGGAGACCGATGCCGGTAAGCCCACGGTGGTTGCAGACCCGGATGCCCGTATTTCGCAGATCTACCGCGAAATAGCCCGGCGTACGGCAGCCAAGCTGTCCTTGAAGACCAAGGATTATGCGGCACGTTTCCCGCAGATCGTTATTCAGAATGACTGACAGGTCGCAGGATGGGCAAAGCGCAGCGTGCCCACCAAAAATTAACCAGATGACAGGGATGCAGGGCTGAGCCAGATAGATGTCAATAAAAGCAGATAAATGGATCCGCCGGATGGCGGTCGAGCACGGTATGATCGAGCCGTTTGAAGCAGGCCAGGTCAGGGAAAATGGCGCAGACCGCATTGTCTCTTACGGCACGTCCAGTTATGGCTACGATATCCGTTGTTCTGACGAGTTCAAGATTTTTACCAATATCAACTCGGCGATCGTTGATCCGAAGAATTTCGACGCCAACAGTTTTGTCGATGTGAAATCGGATGTCTGCATTATCCCGCCGAATTCGTTTGCGCTGGCACGGACCGTGGAATATTTTCGTATTCCACGCAATGTACTCACCATTTGCCTGGGAAAATCGACCTATGCTCGCTGCGGCATTATTGTGAACGTCACGCCGTTTGAACCCGAGTGGGAGGGACATGTGACGCTGGAATTTTCCAATACCACGCCGTTGCCGGCCAAGATCTATGCCAATGAAGGTGTCGCACAGGTGCTGTTCCTGGAGTCCGACGAGGTCTGCGAAACGTCCTACAAGGACCGGGGTGGTAAATACCAGGGGCAGCAAGGCGTGACCCTGCCGAAGACCTAGTGCTGATTAAACCGAAAATATAATTACCACGGAACCCACGGAAGACCACGAAAGAATAAATGCCTTAAATAGACATTTTTACAGGCTGCGTCAGGTGTTATGGCTTGACCCGGAGTGTTTCACTGAAACTATCCAGGTCACTGGTATATTCTGAGTCGTCTGTTTCACGCTGCCAGATGCGGATCGGCAGGTAGTTGAGGGCAGGTGCGCACCACACATGGGTCTTGCGCCTGCTATTGCCGTGCAACTTGGCGATTTTTACCGTTGCAAACGTGCCGGCAGGCACTTCCAGGGTTTCGTGGTCGACTACCTGGTAGCGGTATTCCTCGAGTTCTCCGTCATCGGCGATATTAAAGGTCACATCTTTTTTGTGCTGCTGCAATGCCAGCATCACGCCCAGTTGCGAGGCGAGCTTGTCGAGGGTGCCTGCCGGTATGTCCATTTTCCACGGACTGCCCTCGACGTGATTGCGGACCGTTTTTTCATCCCAGTCAAAAGAAAGGTTCTGTTCCAGCTTCCTGCTGCCACCGCTGCGCAGGTAGTGATACTTGTCCGGGCGTATGCCGGCCGGCATCATGTGGCCGCGACTGCTTTCATGCAGCTGGTCTTTCAGCAGCCAGGATAACCAGCGGCTTGGCCAACTGTGTGACTTGTACAGGTAGCCGCCATCGACTTCGGTTTGCAATGCAATGGTTGAGGTGCCGATGCGCAGGTTGCCGCGCTTGAGTATATAGGTGGCCGCGAAATCAGGCAGGGTGGCAGCGTGCAAGACAGTGGCTGCAAGTGCTGCTGTCAGCAGCAAAATTCCCGACAGGTATTTTTTCAGCATCATGTCCCGGATTCCTGTGTAAGTATGACGGGTTCGCTCAATATCTTACCGTCGAAGACTGCGTGACCTGCACTATCGAGTCTCAGCCGTTGTTCGGCAAACCACCTGATTGCCAGTGGGTACAGACGGTGTTCCTGTTCCAGTACCCGGGCGGCGAGCGTGGTGACCGTATCCTGTTGGTACACGGGTACCTGTGCCTGCAGCACGACCGGACCGCCGTCGACGGCCTCGGTCACAAAGTGGATACTGGCTCCGTGTTGTTGGCATCCGGACACGAGCGCCTGCCGGTGTGTATGCAAGCCGGGAAAGTCCGGCAGCAGGGAGGGGTGAACATTCAGCATCCGTCCCTGGTAGTGCTGTACAAATCCGGCGGTCAGTATGCGCATGAAGCCTGCCAGTACGACAAGCCCCGGCTGCAAGCGTTCAATGCATTCCAGTAATGCCTGGTCAAAAGCGGCACGGTCTGGATATAACGAGTGGTCAATCACCGCGGTGGGTATGCCGGCCAGTGTGGCTCGCTGCAGGCCGTCAGCTGCAGGCCGGTTGCTGATGACGGCGCGGATTTCAACCGGCAGCTTGTTGTTGGCAACGGCATCAATAATGGCCTGCAGATTGCTGCCCCGTCCGGATATCAGGATGACGATGGGGAATGGAGAGGTTGCCGCATTCACGGGTGATTACCGGCTTGTGTAAACAACCCCGGGTTCACCATCTCCCTGCTCAACGTGGCCAATAATATGCGCGTCCTCGCCCTGGCCGGCAAGATGGTCGAGTGCCGTCTGTGCGTCGGCGGCGGCGACACAAACGACCATGCCAATGCCACAATTAAAGGTACGGTACATTTCCGGGGTCTCGACAGTGCCGGTGTGCTGCAGCCAGTTAAATATCGCTGCCCGCTGCCATGAACCGGTGTCAATAATGGCGCGGGTGTTTTC
>JASJGW010000369.1:0-4074 GCA_033791305.1 Gammaproteobacteria bacterium
TTGTATTCGCGGTGCCCCATACCCCAGATTGTCTCCTTGGCAGCCAGGTTCTTTTCCAGCCACTCCTTTGCATGTGCGGGCTTGCCGATTTCCTGCAGCATGGTGATCACACGTTCGTTGGCACCACCATGCAACGGTCCGGCCAGGGTACCAATCGCGGCCGCAATGACATAGGACGGCATTGCCAGTGTAGAACCAGTTACCATGGCGGCAAACGTCGAAGCATTGATGGTATGCTCGGCATGCAGGATAAAACAGGTATCCATAATGCGGGTAACCAGCGGGTCCGGTTCCGCACCATTAAAGAACATATACAGAAAATTGGCGGCGTAACTCAGGTCGGTCCTCGGACGGACCGGGTCATTACCGATGCGCATCTGTTGCCACATGGCCACCAGCGTGGCCATTCGTGCCAGTATTCGAATCGACTGTCCGTGCACATATTGCTCGCTCTCATCACCCGGACTGCGAATTTGTACCGGCACATTATTGGGATAAAACATCCCGAGGCTGGCGACGGCTGTTTGCAACATCTCCATCGGGTGGCCGGTAACCGGCGACGACTTCATGATGTCACGGATGTTGTATTTTACCCGGCGGTGTTCACGCAACTGGGTATCAAACCTGGCCAGTTGCGTCGCAGCAGGCAGTTCACCAGCCAGCAGCAGATAGGTGGTTTCTTCGTAGGTGCTGTTTTCCGCCAGATCGACAATACGGTACCCACGGTATGTCAGGATGCCCTGCTTGCCATCCAGAAAGGAAATATTCGATCTGGTCGCAGGAACACCTTCCAGCCCTGGTTGATAGTCAGTCACTGCATATCCTCGGTTCAGATAAGGTTACGAATGGATTATCTGTATTATAAACCGGCAGCGGCAAATAACGGCCTGCAAAACAGGCAAGGGGGCCATCAAGCCCCCTTGCTGCAGAAAAACTGTTTAAGTATCAGACTGAAAAAGAGGAACCGCAACCGCACGTCGTAGTCGCGTTGGGATTTCGCACCACGAACTGTGCACCTTCCAGGCCCTCGGTGTAATCAACCTCAGCCCCAATAAGGTATTGGTAGCTCATTGGGTCAATGACCAGTGCCACATCACCGTTTTCAACGGTCACATCGCCGTCACCCACCTTGTCGTCAAAAGAAAAACCGTACTGAAAACCGGAGCAACCACCGCCCGAGATATAGATCCGCAATTTGAGATTCGGATTATTTTCCTCATTGATCAAGTGCTTAACCTTCCTTGCCGCGGCATCGCTAAAACTCACATCGGCTGCCATTGCTGTTGCTACTTCACTCATTTGGGTACGGCCTCTAGCTGTAAGACAACTGCGAAGGCGAAAAGTATGTCATTTCCTGACTAATTTGGTCAAGTATTTGTGTGGCGTAACTGATACGTACACGTTATTCATTACACCACACTAATCAGTACTGGTACCGTTATCGACATTCTCCCGGTCAAAAACAAGAACCGAGGAATCTGTTTCGGCATTGTGCACCAGACTGCCATTCACGGCAGCACCCATCGCCATCTCGAGCAGATTGTAATACACATCACCATCGACCCTGGCCTTGGCAGCCAGTTCAATACGTTCATCAGAGCGCACATCGCCGTTGACCCTGCCGTTTAAAATAACCGTTGGCACGCGTACGTCACCCTCGATACTGCCGTGTTCACTGACGGTCAGCACCGACGTGGAATCTGCTTCTGCAATGACACCGCCCTTGACCCGGCCATCGATGTGCAGCCCGCCGGAAAAGTGGACGTCCCCTTCAATACGCGTCTGCTGCCCGATAATGGTGTCTACTTTGGTACTTGAGCGCTTCGATTTCTTGCCTTGTCCCAGCATAGGTACTCTCCTGTCAGTTAGGAACCCGGCTCCGGCCAGTCGAATGTCTGTTCAACAGCTGGCGACTTGCCCTTGCCCTCGGGTTTAATGCTCAAAACGACCTTCTCTGCCTCAAAACCCTCAGGCAGGGTTATCTTTCCTGCCAAATCCTGAAAATAACGGAAGCGAAATTTAAGTTGTTTGACCGGCGGGTTAGTCACACCCGCAAGCGCCAGTTCACCCTGTTCACCCAGCATTGATCCGGCAATTTTCCAGTCAACAACCCCTGTTATATAACGATCATTACGCTTCAGTTGCGTCAACACCAGATCATAGTGATACTCGCCAGGTGCAGTGCCTTCCTCCAGGCCAAACCGGTGGATGCGCAGGCCAGGCTGAACATCCCCCGGAGCAACAATACCACGGTAGAACTCAACCTCTTCCCGTGCCGCCTGCAACTCTTCCTCCAGCTCTCCCAGATCGGCTTTTACATCCAGTGCCGCCTGGCGATCAATCTGGCTGGAGCGATCCAGGATAGCAACCTTATCGCGCAACTGTGCGGCATCCTTTAGCAGTTTCTTATGCCGCTTCTCCAGCATGGCATGTTCCGTCCGCAACCCGGCCAGTTCATCCACACCCCGCAACTTGCCGAGGTCATACAACCACCACGCCGCAAACAAGGCGATGCCCAGGCCGGCAACCACCACGACACGCAACATGATGCTACCCCACACAGGGACACCTGGAAGACCTGGAAGATCTGGAAGACCGGCATGTATTATCGCAAGGCATCACGTACCTGGCCGGATACAGATCACAAAAGATGACATTAGCCTGCTGCATTAAGGCAACAGTGCAATACCGGTCAACCCGGCTTCTTCGTTGCAACCGAACATGACATTCATGTTCTGCACTGCCTGACCGGCGGCACCCTTGACCAGGTTATCAATCACCGAAAGCACCACCACGGTATTACCCTGTTGTGGTCTGTGTACTGCAATCCGGCAGTGGTTTGCCCCGCGCACGCTGCGAGTCTCCGGGTGTGTGCCCGCGGGCAACACATCAACAAACGGCTCGTCATGGTAGCGCGCCTCGAAAAGTGCCTGCAGATCATGGTCAGCTTCGCGTATCTGTGCATACAGGGTCGCATGTATACCGCGAATCATGGGGGTTAAATGCGGCACAAACGTCAGGCCAACCGGCTGTCCCGCGGCAAGCTCCAGCCCCTGACGAATTTCCGGCAGATGGCGGTGACCACTGACTCCGTAGGCCTTGAAATTCTCACTGGCCTCGCACAGCAGTGTGCCAGTCGCCGCTTTCCTGCCAGCACCACTGACACCTGACTTGGCATCGGCTACCAGGTGCTGACTCTCGACCAGTCCCGCTTCCAGCAATGGCAGAAAACCCAGCTGCACTGCAGTTGGATAACAGCCCGGATTGGCCACCAGCTGCGCCTGCGCAATGGCCGCACGGTTTATTTCGGTCAGACCGTATACCGCCTGCTCCAGCAGCTGCGGGCAGGCATGTGGCATGCCGTACCAGTGCTCCCACTGATCTGCCTGCCTGAGTCTGAAATCAGCCGCCAGATCGATAACCCGGACCCCGGCCTCCAACAGCTGCGGCACCATGCCCATGGCCGTGCCATTGGGCGTGGCAAAGAACACCAGGTCACAGGCTGACAGTTGCCCGATGTCCGGCATGGAAAAGACCAGCTCAAGGCTGCCGCGCAGGTTCGGAAACAGATCGGCCACCGGCTTGCCCGCCTCGGAACGGGAAGTGATGACGGCCAATTCTGACTCCGGGTGAGCTGCCAGCAACCGCAACAATTCGACACCGGTATAGCCGGTTCCACCTACCACACCTATCTTGATCATGCCTTGCTCACCCGTTCACCGGTTATGTTCACAATCCGCAGATAGTACACCATCCCGCGTCCTTTCATTCTACAATAGCCCCCCGAAAAGACAGGTATACGCAGCGTAACTTCAGACTGCTACCCAACCATAAGGCCAAATCATGTTCAAACACCGCTGGGATCAATGGCTCGACAATCTCGGACTGCGCGTCTCCAGCCTGGATGCCCTGCCACAACTGTCCATGCTGGCCATCCCGGTGGGCCTGCTGTCTGGCGGCGTCATCATTGCCTTCCGGATGCTGGTGGAAACCTCACAGGGCCTGCTGCTGCCGGAAGGCAACATCGAGAATTACGAGGGTCTCGCGGTTGGACTGCGCTTGCTGCTGCCAGTC
>JASJGW010000370.1:0-9622 GCA_033791305.1 Gammaproteobacteria bacterium
AGTAAGCGACTGAAGCCAACTTAATTTCAAGATTCAAGACCTGACCCCAACTCGCGCTGTCACTTGAAGACGGTCCCCGCTGTCAACCCGAGGACTTCATCCGCCCTGCCGCGGTTCACCGCAAACTCGACTAATCCGTTCGCGTTTTCATACCAGAAGGCTTCACCCGGTGAGACATCCGAGAACGTGCGCGCCCACTGCACCGGCCGTCCATTCACTGCCAGCCGCACACCCTCTGCAACCGCCCCGGCACGTACCCCGGTCATCGCATTCCCGAACCGGTCGATGTAGACCACCCGGAACAGGTCATCCGGCCAGTCCGGTTGCGCCAGGCAGCTTACCGCTACCGACGCTCCCGGAACCTTGCCGCCGCGCGCCAGGCGCGCGGCCACCGGTGCAAACACATCACGGCCGTGAAAACTCGCTGACACCCCGTCCGATGCCGCTAACTGCCAGCACTCAACCTGCCGTGATTGCCGCACCAGCAGGGCAAACAGACCTTCATTCGGGCCGACGTACCAGCGACCATCGGCCTGCACCACCACACCCGGACGCGCACCACCGACACCCGGATCAACCACACACACAAATACCGTAGCCCGGGGAAACCCTGCTGCATAGGCCGGCAGCAGACAGGCCGCGCCCTGAATGTCAAAAGGCGTGAGATCGGAAAACAGGTTAATGACGGGAATACCCGGTGCCTGCTGCTGCAACACTGCCTGCACCTGGCCAACATAGGGACCTGCAAGTCCAAAGTCAGTGAACAGTACAATCATGTTGGCGGGCATGCTGGTATTTTTTATGGTGTCGAATGCAGTGTCAATGCTACGGTGGCAGCCACCCGCCGGTCGCCTGCAATGGCGCCGGATTACCCGTCTCACTGACCCAGACGGCAATACCGTAGCGACTGGCCCCCGTGTGCGTGCTCTGCGGGACAGGGACTTCCCAGCTACCTGTCTGCGAGGCGTGTGTCGCATGCGCCAGCACCACAAATTCCTGCCCCAGCGTCCGGTTGCGGTTTTCACCGCGTTCAACCCGTGTTTCAAGGCCAAACCCCAGCAAGGCCACATGCAGGTCCAGTGGTGTTGCCCTGGCCGGAAAACCAGCCGCCAGCCGCCCGTTTGAAATGACCACCGACAGCTTACCCGGTTCCCTGTCGCTGGCACGCGGACTCACGCGCAGTGTCCAGCCACGCCACTCACGGCCATTGTTGAACAGTCCGGGCGTATACACAGTACGCGTTTTGCCGGCCCTGGCATAGTCACGCTGGCGTTCACCGTATTCCGGGGTGGCGTAGATGTCCTTCCAGCCAATGTAGTCCCAGTAGTCAACATGAAAAGCCGCGGGGACGACGCTGGTCCACAGGCCATCGTCATCAACATATTCATTGAGCCAGCGCTCGGCCGGTGGACAGCTACTGCAGCCCTGGGAGGTATAGAGTTCCAGCAGGGTGACCTGCCGGGTGCCGCTGTTGAGGGTAACACTGCCCGCGGTTGCGGTCGTTGCAATGAGCAGGGCAAGCGCCGGTAGCCTGTTACGTAAAGAAGGTATGGCGGGTACGCTGCGCCTTACCCGCTCTGCGTGTTGTCGGTTTTTTCTGATAGCGGGGAGTAACATAGCGACAAAACTACAAAGCGTCTGATTTCACTACCAGCAATTTCTCACTCTGCATGTCATGGAAGGTATGTGGAATACCGCCGACCCCCAGCCCGGACTGGCGCAGGCCGGCAAACGGCATCCAGTCGACACGGAAGGCGGTATGGTCATTCACCATCACGGCGGAGGCATCCAGGTTGCGATAACCATGCAAGGCCGTATCCAGATCCCGGGTAAAAACCGCGGCCTGAAAGGCCACCGGCAGGGCATTGGCCCGCGCAATCGCCGCATCCATGTCGGCATAGCTGTAGACACAGACCACCGGCCCGAAGACCTCCTGTTGCGAAACCGCAATATCATCAGGCGGGTTTAACAGCACCGTCGGGGCATAACAGCTTGCCGACAACACTTCGCCGCCGCACAGTCTTTCAGCGCCGGCGGCGATGGCCGCCGTCACCCACTCATGCACGCGGGTCACTTCCCGTGGTCGAATCAAGGGTCCCACCTCGGTGTCTGCCGCTGTCGGGTCACCGACTTTCAATGCCTTTGCCAGGTCGGCAAGGCCTGCTGCGAGCGCGCGTGCAGTGGACTCATGACAGTAAACCCGTTGTACCGACACACACACCTGACCCGCATGATAAAAACCACCCTTGACCAGCAATGGCAGGGCCTGTTGCAGATCGGCATCCCTGGCCACGATGACCGGTGCCGCCCCGCCGTGCTCCAGTGCGCAACGCACGCCCGGCGCCAGCCTTGAGCGCAGCATCCAGCCAACCCCGGCGCTGCCAATAAAGCTGAAGAAACCCACCCGTGCATCCGTCACCAGCTGCGTGGCCACCGCCAGGTCATTCACGACCAGTGGCTGGCACCACGCCTCCGGGAGGCCGGCCTTGCGCAGGATTTCTACAAAATGGAAACACGACAGCGGCGTGTCTTCCGCAGGTTTCACAATCACCGGGCAGCCGGCGGCAAGCGCCGGGCCAACCTGGTGCACGATCAGGTTCAGTGGATGATTAAAGGCACTGACTGCAACCACCACGCCGATCGGTTCATAGCGGGTCATGGCGAGCCGGTTCCCGGAAGCCGCATTGATATCCATCGGGATCTCGTGTCCCGCCGCCGTACGCAGGCAGTCGATGCAGTGATGCACACCGTCGATGGCACGGTCAATTTCGACCTGCGAATCCAGCAGCGGCTTACCCCCCTCTGCTGCAGCTGCAAGCGCCAGCTGCTCACGCCGCTCGCTCATCAGCTGCGCGGTCTGTTGCAGAATTTCGATACGCCGTTGCTTCGATAACCACCCTGCCCGGTCCCGGAACAGCGCATACGCCGTCGTCAGCGCCTGCTCAACGGCCCGTGCATCAGCCGTGTCCACCGTGGCAAGCAGGGTATTGTCATACGGGGCAGTCACCGCCAGCGGCTGGCCGGACGTGGCTGCACCCGGAATCTTCAGCTCAATATGTAATGGCATGGGTATACTCCGTGGATTCCGTGGCTATTAATTAGTGTCCGACCATAAAGAATAACTCTCGCCAAAGCTTCCGCTCCTGCTCACGCCCCTTACCTACATCCTGTAGGCAAGACGCAAAGATCGCAAAGTTGCAAGCTATTGTTAAAAATCATATTAATATCTTTTCTTGGCGTCTTTGCGAGAAAAATCACAGTGTTTATGGAAGGCAACTAATTAAAGAGACCGACACTCCGCATGTTAAATCTGTATCCGTTATGATCAGGTTAAATGGGACAAACGATGTTGCCCAGGCGCTCGGTGAGCAGCATGTTCTCGCGGTAGTCAATCGGCACCACCACCAGGCTGGGGCCGTGCTCGTCCAGTGCCTGCCTGAGCACGGCGGCAAGCTCAGCACTGTTTTCCACGTGATGACCGTGCCAGCCAAACGCATCTGCCAGTTTCATCCAGTCGGGATTGCCAAACGCAAGATCAGTGTGCCGGCCGAACTCCGCTTGCTGCTTCCACGCAATCAGGCCATAGGCGTGGTCTTCCCAAACCATCACCACAATATCGGCGTTGAGCCGGCGTGCCGTCTCCATCTCCTGCACATTCATCAGGAAGCCGGCATCGCCACAGATCGCCATTACCTTCCTGTCAGGATGTACCAGGTTGGCCGCAACAACACCGGGCAAGGCAAAACCCATGGAGCAGAAACCGTTCGGAATCAGGCAGGTATTGGGCGCATGACACTGGTAGTAACGGGCTATCCACATCTTGTGGGCACCCACATCAGACAGCAGGATATCGTCCGGCCCCAGTGCCTCACGCACGTCCCAGAGTACCTTTTGCGGCCGGATGCTCCCCTCAGTCAGGTCATCCCTGTGTGCCGTGATTTCGGCAAGCATATCGCGCCTGACGCCCGCTTGTTGAGAGGTGTCCCATGACAGTCCGCTGGCGGCCGCCACGCGCTGTACCAGCTGCTCCAGGGTATGCGCGAGATCACCGATGAGTTCGGTTTCGGGGTGGTAATGCGCATCAATCTCTGCCGGCAAAAAATCAGCATGGATGATGTCCTTGTCACCATCAGGATTCCACAGACGCGGATGGTACTCCACCATGTCATAGCCCAGCGTGATGATCAGGTCAGCGGCATCCAGACCACAGGTAGCGACGTCTTTTGCGGCCAGGCCGATGGTAAACAGACAGTAATCGGCATCCATATCCACACAGCCCTTGGCCATAAAGGTACTGATGACACCAATGCCGGTGTGCTCGCACAAGCGACGCAACTGTTCACTGGCACGCCGGCGTATACAGCCATTACCGGCAATAATAATCGGGCGCCGGGCATGGCACAATTTGTCAAAGGCCTTGTCAAGGATGACATCATCCGCGACTGGACGCCTGAACAAGCGGGGCGTTAACGGTGCGGCGCCCGAATCATGCTTCGCAATATCTTCCGGCAGTTCAATCAGGCAGGCGCCGGGTTTCTCGGTGCGCGCAACTCTCACGGCCTTGCGCACAATCTCGGGAATGGTATCTTCGTGTACCACGCTCATCGCCCACTTGGTGACCGGTTCAAACATGGAAACCACGTCCATGATTTGATGCGACTCCTTGTGCAGCCGCGTGGAGGCACCCTGCCCGGTCAGCACCAGCATCGGCGCACGGTCCATGTTCGCATCGGCCACACCGGTAATCAGATTGGTGGCACCGGGCCCCAGCGTCCCCAGGCAACCGGCCGGATTACCGGTGAGCCGGCCATAGATCTCCGCCATAAAGGCAGCGCCCTGTTCATGCCGTGTCAGGATGAAGCGGATCCTCTCCGACTTCTCCAGCGACATCATGAAGTCGGCATTCTCCTCCCCTGGCACGCCAAAGATATATTCAATCCCTTCAATCTCCAGACACCTGACAAACAGATCTGATGCTTTCATAGTGTGCCCCCTGGTGTGCAGCCTGTTTCCGTAAATTGTGACCTCACAGTCTGCAGGATAGTTCAGTCGCCCTCGATGGGTATGGTCGCTCTTGCACTTCCCGGTGCACCGCGACACCTGGACATCCTGCAGATTGACAGTCAAATAACAGGCAATAAAAAACCGGGCAATGCCCGGTTTTCGGTGATGCAGCAGATGTATACAAGCAGCCTATGCAGTGGCCTCTTCTCCGGCATCAGCCTGCGGACGATCGACCAGTTCGATATAGGCCATCGGCGCTTTGTCACCTGAACGGTAACCGGTTTTCAGGATGCGCAGGTAACCACCCGGGCGCTCCAGATAACGCGGACCCAGTTCATCGAAAAGCTTGGTAACAATGTCTCGATCCCGCAAGCGATTAAAGGCAACCCGGCGCTTGTGCACAGAGTCTGACTTGGCCATGGTAATAAAAGGCTCGGCCATGCGGCGTAGTTCCTTGGCTTTCGGCAAGGTGGTTTTTATGATCTCGTGACGCAACAGGGACACGGTCATGTTCTGGAACATGGCCTTGCGGTGAGAACTGTTACGGTTTAATTGCCGTCCTGTCTTACGATGACGCATGCTAGACCCCGTTACTGGATTTGATTGCAGAGACCGTTTCCGGCTCCTTGGCAGTCAAACTGGCAGGCGGCCAGTTTTCAAGACGCATCCCCAAAGACAGTCCCTTGGTAGCCAGTACATCCTTGATCTCGGTCAGGGACTTCTTGCCCAGATTCGGGGTCTTGAGTAGCTCAACCTCGGTGCGTTGAATCAGGTCACCGATAAAATAGATGCTCTCAGCCTTGAGGCAGTTGGCGGAACGTACCGTCAGCTCCAGGTCATCGACCGGACGCAGCAGGATCGGATCAATATCAGCCTCCGGTGCAACCGTCGCTTCTTCGCTGCTTGCCTGCAGGTCAACGAATGCCGCAAGCTGGTCTTGCAGAATCGTGGCCGCATGCCGGATCGCTTCTTCCGGGTCCACCGTGCCGTTGGTTTCGATATCGATAATCAACTTGTCCAGGTCGGTACGTTGTTCAACACGAGCGCGATCTACATTATAGGAAATGCGACTCACCGGGCTGAAGGAGGCATCCAGTTGCAGACTACCGATAATCCGGCCTTCGCCCTCATCAGTCTCACGGCGTGTTGCAGGCTGATAGCCACGGCCCTTGGCAACAGTGAGCGTCATGGACAACTCGCCTGCCTTCGTCAGGTTGGCAATCACATGATCCGGATTGACAACCTCGACATCGTGGTCAAGCTTGATATCACCGGCCGTGACAGGACCCGGGCCTTTTTTGTTCAGGGTCAGTGTGGCTTCGTCGCGGTTGTGCATACGCAGTGCGACCTGCTTCAGGTTCAGCAGGATATCAATAACATCCTCCTGCACACCTTCTATGGTCGAGTACTCATGCAGCACACCGTCAATCTCCGCATTGACAATCGCCGAACCCGGCATTGATGAAAGCAGAATACGACGCAGCGCATTACCGAGGGTATGTCCAAAACCACGTTCCAGCGGTTCCAGTGTAACCCTGGCGTGTTTGCCGGTGAGGGCCTGCACATCCACGATACGTGGTTTCAGGAATTCGTTAACTTTACCAAGCATGAAATAGGCCTCTCAATTCTTACTTAGAATACAATTCGACGATCAGATGTTCGTTAATATCAGCCGGTAGTTCACCGCGCTCGGGACGTGTCTTGTAAACGCCTTCCATCTTCTTCGCGTCCACGTCAATCCAGTCTGAAATCCCGCGCTGCTGTGCCAGCTCCATTGCCGATTTGATACGCAGCTGGTTACGACCTTTTTCATTGATGCTGACCGTGTCATTCGGCTGCACCTGGAAAGACGGAATATTCACCCGCGAACCATTGATACTGATGCCGTTGTGACGAACCAGCTGGCGTGATTCACTCCGGGAAGCCGAGAACCCCATGCGATATACAACATTATCCAGACGGCCTTCCAGCAGCTGCAACAGATTCTCACCGGTAGATCCCTTGGTAGACGCTGCCTTCTGGTAATAGTTGCGGAACTGTTTTTCCAGCACCCCGTAAATCCGGCGCAGCTTCTGTTTCTCGCGCAACTGTGTCGCGTAGTCAGACAGCCGGGTACGACGCTGGCCATGCTGGCCAGGTGGGAAAGGACGCTTCTCTACCGGGCACTTCGACGTATAGCACTTTTCACCCTTCAGATACAGCTTGCCACCTTCACGGCGGCACTGCCGGCACTTGGAACCAATATACTTAGCCATATTCTATTACCTTCCTAGACGCGACGCTTTTTGGGAGGACGACAACCGTTATGCGGTATCGGTGTCACGTCAGTAATGTTCGTTATCTGGAACCCGGCATTGTTCAGGGCACGCACCGCTGATTCACGCCCCGGCCCCGGTCCCTTAACCTCAACCTCAAGATTCTTCATGCCGTATTCTTTCGCCTTCTCTCCGGCTTTTTCTGCAGCAACCTGTGCAGCGAACGGCGTACTCTTGCGCGAACCACGAAACCCCGAACCGCCGGAGGTCGCCCATGCCAGGGCATTCCCCTGCCGGTCCGTAATCATGATGATGGTGTTATTGAATGATGCGTGAATGTGAGCGATGCCGTCAGCGACGTCCTTCTTCACTTTCTTTTTTACTGGTGCCTTAGCCATACTGTAATCCGGTTTAAATGAGGTTGCCTGGTGTTCTTTCTAATCGGGTATTACTTGCGAATCGGGCGGCGCGGTCCCTTGCGGGTGCGTGCATTTGTCTGTGTCTGCTGTCCGCGCAATGGCAGACCACGACGATGCCGAATGCCGCGGTAACAGCCCAGATCCATAAGTCGTTTGATATTCATGGATATAGTACGGCGCAAGTCACCTTCAATGATGTATTTGCCGACTTCCCCGCGAATGGACTCAACTTC
Source organism: Gammaproteobacteria bacterium (assembly GCA_033791305.1). Taxonomy (GTDB): domain Bacteria; phylum Pseudomonadota; class Gammaproteobacteria; order UBA9214; family UBA9214; genus UBA9214. Next base: position 7,912 of record JASJGW010000370.1, read on the forward strand.
AGCCTCTGTCAGGTCCTTGATTTTTATATCCTGCTTGATGCCACTGTCATCACAAATCTTGCGCGCAGTTACACGTCCAATGCCATAGATTGCTGTCAGTGCAATCGCCGCATGCTTGTGCGGCGCTATGTTAATTCCGGCGATACGGGCCATCTAAATCATCTCCAACGCAATATTGTAAAAGTGCGGCGCGAAAAGCAGGGTAGGATAGCCTTTAGCAGCCGATAAATCAAACACAGAACGTTCCCCGCCGGTCCTGTCCCGGCCGGCCAAAAACATTCTTATTTCTTGCTATTTCAATGTCTTGCATTATTTTCGCGGCTGCCTAGCCTTGACGCTGCTTGTGGCGGCCATCCTTACAGATGACACGCACAACACCTTTGCGCCGTACAACCTTGCAGTTACGACAGATACGCTTGACCGAAGCACGTACTTTCATGTCATTTCACCTCGTGTAGCCTGTCGCTAGCGCAACAAGCCGGTTCCGCCCTGGCCCTTCAGATTCGCTTTCTTCATCAAACCGCTGTACTGGTGCGAAACCAGGTGCGTTTGAACCTGCGCCATGAAGTCCATGGTCACTACAACAATAATCAGCAAGGATGTACCACCAAAATAGAACGGTACATTCCAGTAAAGAATCAGGAACTCCGGCATCAGACAAACCAGTGTGATGTAAATCGCACCGGCTGCTGTCAGGCGGGTCATAACGCCGTCAATATATTTTGCTGTCTGCTCGCCCGGACGAATCCCCGGGATAAACGCGCCGGATTTCTTCAGGTTATCTGCAGTATCCTTGGCATTGAACACCAGTGCCGTGTAGAAAAAACAGAAGAACACAATGGCCAGCGCATAGAACATCACATACAGCGGCTGGCCAGGCGACAGGGTGGCCGAAATATCCCTTAACCAGCCCATGCCTTCCTTCTGTCCTACCCAGCTTCCCATGGTTGCCGGGAACAGGATAATGCTGGACGCAAAAATCGGCGGAATAACACCAGCCATGTTCAGTTTCAATGGCAGGTGCGTACTTTGTGCGGCATATACCTTGCGGCCCTGCTGGCGCTTGGCATAATTCACCGTAATACGGCGTTGACCACGTTCAACAAACACCACAAATCCGGTAACCGCCAGGATAAGTGCAAACAGCACCAGGATAGTCAGCACATTCATCTCACCGGTACGGGCAAGTTCCAGCGTGCCCCCGATGGCGGATGGCAGTCCGGCGACAATACCGGAAAAGATAATAATCGAGATGCCATTACCTACACCGCGTTCCGTTACCTGTTCACCCAGCCACATCAGAAAAACAGTGCCCGTCACCAGGGTGACGACGGCTGTCAGTACAAAACCACCACCCGGATTCATCACCAGGTTACTGCCTGCGATCTGCTGTGTCTGCAGTGCAGACGAGATACCAAATGCCTGCATGGTGGCCAGGCCGACCGTGCCATAGCGTGTGTACTGAGTAATCTTGTGGCGACCGGCCTCACCGCCTTCTTTCTTCAGTGTCTCCAGCGACGGCACCGTCACTGTCAGCAGGTTCATTATAATAGAGGCCGAGATATACGGCATAATGCCGAGTGCAAACAGGGACAGGCGCTCCAGTGCACCACCGGAGAACATATTAAACATTTCCAGGATAGTGCCACGCTGCTGGTCAACCAGTGCTGCCAGCACCACCGGGTCGATCCCGGGCAGCGGAATAAAGGTT
>JASJGW010000371.1:0-12734 GCA_033791305.1 Gammaproteobacteria bacterium
TGTCGCCCTGGCTGATGCCGTGCAGACCTTGCTGGACAACAAGCTCATTGAAAAAAACCCGCTTACCGGCCAGGTTGCCTCGGTCTCCGTTGGCATCTATAAGGGTACGCCGGTGCTGGACCTGGATTACCCGGAAGACTGCAATGCAGAGACCGACATGAATGTGGTCATGAGTGATGCCGGTGAGTTTATCGAGGTACAAGGTACTGCAGAGGGTCACCCGTTTAACCAGGACGAGTTGAACAGCATGCTGGCACTTGCAAAGAAAGGTATCAGTGAACTGATTACCACCCAGCAGGACGCACTCAGGTAAAGTGGTCATGAAAGACATAGTCCTGGCAAGCAGCAATCCGGGCAAGGTTCGCGAGATCAACCAGGTGCTCGCAGACCTTGGCATGCAGGTACAACCACAAAGTGAATTCGGCGTCATTGATGCCGAGGAAACCGGCCTGACATTTGTAGAAAACGCAATTCTGAAAGCACGTAATGCCGCACAGCATACCGGCCTGCCGGCCATTGCCGATGATTCCGGCCTGGAAGTCGACGCACTGGCAGGCGCACCGGGGATCTACTCGGCCCGTTTTGCCGGTGAGGGCGCCAGTGACCAGGCAAACCTTGAGAAGCTGCTGGTCGAACTGAAAACTGTCCCCGAAGAGCAGCGCACGGCACGTTTTCAATGCCTGATGGTGTTTATGCGACATGCCGATGACCCGACGCCGCTGATCTGCCAGGGCACCTGGGAAGGCCGCATCCTGTTTGAGCCGTGCGGTGACAACGGTTTTGGCTATGACCCGGTTTTCCATGTGCCAACACATGACTGTTCCTCGGCCGAACTTCCCGCAGAGACCAAGAACACGCTGAGTCACCGCGGGCAGGCATTGCGTAAGCTGGTCGCTGCCCTGGGGAAGACCGGATAAACCGACTGTTTTAGCTGCCCGCGCCTGGCCGTGCGGAGATATCCCCATGTTTAACTTTACCGCCACACCACCACTCTCACTGTACATTCATATACCCTGGTGTGTGCGCAAATGTCCCTACTGTGACTTTAACTCCCATGCAGTACGTAATGAAATCCCGGAAGACGCCTATATAACAGCGCTTATCTCTGATCTTGAACAGGACCTGCCCTCCGTATGGGGACGTACCATCGAGACTGTTTTTATCGGTGGCGGCACACCCAGCCTGTTTTCACCGGAGGGCATTGATCGGCTGCTCGGTGCGATCCGCGCACGCCTGCCGTTAAAACCGGACGCTGAAATCACACTGGAAGCCAATCCCGGCACCGTTGACCAGGCGCGTTTCAAGGGATTCAGGAATGCCGGCATCAACCGCCTGTCTATCGGCGTGCAGAGTTTTCAGACCGGTTTGCTGCAACGCATCGGACGTATCCATAATGACAGCGAGGCGATCGCTGCCATCAAGGCCGCACAACAGGCAGGATTTGCCAACCTCAACCTGGACATGATGTTCGGCTTGCCGGGACAGACCATCGAACAGGCCCTGGCAGACTTGCATATCGCAACGGAACTGCAACCGGCGCATATATCCTGGTATGAACTGACCATAGAACCGAATACCTGGTTTCACCGCCACCCGCCGGTGCGGCCGGTTGACGATGACCTTTGGGAGATGCAGCAGTCGGGACGTACGCTGCTGGACGCTGCAGGCTTTGAGCGTTACGAGGTTTCTGCCTATGCCCGGGATGGACGACTGTGCCGGCATAACATGAACTACTGGCAATTCGGCGATTACCTCGGAATTGGCGCAGGCGCCCACGCCAAGATCAGCGATGCTGCAACGCAGGGCATCACGCGAATCTCCAAGGTAAAACATCCGCACACGTACCTGGACACCGCACACAGCACGCAACGTATCAGCACCACCTCCGGACTTGCCGTAGATGACGTGGTGCTGGAGTTTGCCATGAACGCCTTGCGACTTGAACGGGGCTTTTCCAAAACCACATTTACAGCTGCCACCAGCCTGCCCTATGCTGCAATCGAAGCCATCGTTGACAATGGCCTCTCTGACGGGCTGCTGTCCGTGAAGGATGACACGATCAAACCCACACAACAGGGGCAGCGTTACCTCAACGAACTGTTACAACAGTGGATACCGGAAGCAACACATAATGCTTGAATACGTTGACTGCCCCTACTGCGGGGAAGCCTTTGAAACAGCCGTAGACAGTTCCGGCGGCAACCAGGACTACATTGAAGATTGCCCGGTCTGCTGCCGGCCGATCGAGTTCCATCTGCAAGTCAATAGCAGTAATGAAATCCTCTCTCTGACCACAGGTCGCGATGATGACTGACTACACACCGGTGGATTGTGGCCTGCACAGTGAATATGAACTGGCCTGCATGCATCAAGACAAGCTGAAACTGGGCTGGCGTGACGCTGCTGGCGAGATCCACATCGAGACGATTATTCCCCTGGACCTGCGCACCCATAATAGCGAGGAGTTCATGGTGGTAGCGGGCACAGACGGAACGGAACTTGAAATCAGGCTTGATCGCATCACGCATTTCAGCCGGACCTGATACGCAGACCCGCCACTCATGTATTCGATCCAGCGTTCGATAACAACTGAACCGGATATCTGAATACACACTCATGAACGATTTACACGACCTGGAACTGCTGCTCAGCTCCCGCATTCCACTGATTATCATTGAAAGCCGTGATGAAAAACGTGTAGCGCAGCTGTTCGCCAGTCTGTCAATCAGGCTCGCCATGCCGGTACTGTCCTGGTCTGTCATTAACGGCCTGCAGCGCATGGACTATGCAGCCATACCGCAGGAACAGGCCGGTGATCCGCAACAGGTACTGGCGCAGATCAAGGCCACTGAAACACCTGGCATCTACCTGCTGATGGATTTTCACCCTTACCTGGATGATGCCTATAACGTCCGCCTGCTGAAAGAAATCGCCCTCGACTACCAGCACCTGGGCCACACACTGGTACTGGTCAGCCATGAAATCGGGCTGCCGCCGGAGCTCGCTGCTTTCAGCGCACATTTCTCGCTGTCACTGCCGGACAGTGATCGCCTGGAAGAAATTATCCGTGAAGAGGCAGGACACTGGTCCCATGCCAATCAGGGAAAAAAGGTAAAAACCGACAGAAAAATACTGGACCTGATTATCAGACAGCTGGGCGGGCTGACCACTGCCGACGTCCGCCGCCTCGTGCGCAGTATCATTTATGATGATGGCGGCATCAACAGCGACGACCTCGAGCGCATTACGCAGGCACGCTACCGGTTGCTGGAAACCAATGGTGCACTATCCTGTGAATTTGATACCGCGGATTTTGCTGAAGTCGGTGGACTTGCAAGTCTGAAACGCTGGATCAAGTTGCGCCGCAACGCCTTCCTTGAAGCGGCCGACCAGCAGGATTCTCCCAAGGGAATTCTGCTGGTCGGTGTACAGGGCGGCGGCAAGAGCCTGGCCGCCCGTGCCATTGCCGGCATGTGGTCCGTGCCACTGTTGCGGTTTGATTTCGGTACGCTCTACAACAAATTCTATGGTGAGACCGAACGCAATCTGCGTGAGGCGCTGAAAGCAGCCGAGGCCATGGCACCGTGCATCCTGTGGATTGATGAAATCGAAAAGGCCATTGCCTCCGGGGAAAATGACGGCGGCACCTCACGACGTGTGCTGGGTAATCTGTTGACCTGGATGTCAGAACGCACGGCGCCGGTATTTATCGTGGCAACGGCCAATGTCATTGAACATCTGCCCCCGGAATTGATACGCAAAGGCCGGCTGGATGAAATTTTCTTTGTGGATTTGCCGGACGCCCCGACACGTGCTGAAATTTTTGCCATCCACCTGCGCCGGCGCGACCACAAGCCGATTGTTTTCGATATCCCCGAGCTGGCCGGACTCACGGAAGGTTTTTCCGGTGCCGAAATCGAGCAGGCCATTGTCGCCGCCACCTACCTCGCACGCGAGCAGAACACACACCTGAACACCGACCACATCCGTTCTGAAATAAGGCAAACCCGGCCCTTGTCACGGGTGATGGCAGAAAAAGTCGCCCAACTGCGTGCCTGGTCCCGGGACCGTACCGTGCCTGCCAATTGAATGGCCCTGGGCCCGGTTATACACAGGCAGTACGCCCCGTCCGGCTGTGGATAAAAACTTCTTCCCAACCTTGACAGCACCACCGCACAGACAACACATCCTTCTGATTTAACTATCATTAATATCGCCTCTACAGCAGCAGGCCAATCCCACCATTGCCATGCTGGCCAGCCGACACCCTTGATCCCACATCTTATCCCCCTTGTTTTCCACAGTCTTATCCACAACCAGCAAAATAATATACACATAAAAATCAATCTATTAGCTCTAACGATCACACTATCCAATAGGTTACATCGCTAACACTGTGATAGAGTGGCAGTACTCCATATCTAACAAAAACAGTCCTTACACACAGGGCAGAAACCGGAGAACACCATGAGCACACCACCCACTCGCCCGAGATTTGATTTCGATGCCTGGGTTAAACTCGCCAGACAAGATCCCCAAGCCTTTGAAGAAAAACGTAACCGTATCATTGAGGATGCAATTCAAGGGGCGCCGGCGCACAAGCAACAGCGCCTGCGCTGCCTGCAATGGAAGCTTGATAAAATCAGGGAAACTTCACGCACCCCGATGCTCGCCTGCCTGCATATTAACCGGCTGCTGTGGGAAAACGTGACTGGCGAACATGGCCTGCTCAACAGCCTGCAGCAGCTGCAATCCGGGCATCACGGGCACAACCCTGATCAGGCAAATGCAGAAATAATCCCCCTTCGGCCCTGACTTGTTTCATCCAAAAAGAAAACTCGCACCAAGATACAAAGACCGCAAAATTAGGTATAAGCCATTGTTCCAACATCACTATAAAAACTTATTTCCTGGCATCTTTGCGCCTTGGCGCGTGAAAACACAGTGTTTACGAATAGCGACTAACTTGCTGCAACCGGACTAATCACGTATTATCTCCGGCCTTTTCACGGTGGCGGTAGTGCTGCCTGTGAACACAGGAACCACACGATTGAGGCAGTTATGAAAACTGATATACATCCGGCATACGAGGACATCAAAGTTACCTGCAGTTGCGGTGCAACCTTTGAAACCCGCTCAACTGTTGGCAAGGATCTGACTATCGAAGTCTGCTCACAGTGCCACCCGTTCTATACCGGCAAGCAGAAGATGGTCGACACCGGCGGCCGCGTTGACAAGTTCCGCAAACGTTACGGAAATTAATCCTGCCGGCACGCATTTCAGGATAGCCAACAAGGGGGCGGCCAAATCGGTCGCCCCTTTTGCGTTCTGGTTGCTACTGCTGACCGGCAGCCTGAACCGGCAAGCGCTGGCAGTTGTATGCCCTGCCGATCACGCCAGCGAACATGTGCATGTCGCATACGTCTATGACGGCGATACTGTAAAGCTGAAAGACGGTCGTCGATTACGTTTCATTGGGATCAATACGCCGGAACTCGGACACAATGACAAACCCGTGCAGCAACTTGCGCAAGCAGCCCGGACAAGTCTGGCAAGCCTGCTGGACGCGAATAACAGCAGGCTGCTGCTACAGCACGGCAAACAGCAATACGATCACTATGGCCGTACGCTGGCACATGCTTTCCTCGAGAATGGCGAAAATATTGCGACGCGATTACTGCGGCAAGGCCTTGCCACCACGCTGATCGTTCCTCCAAACATCTGGGGCCAATACTGCTATCAAGCACTTGAAGATTCAGCCCGTGCCGAACGCCTGGGACTTTGGGCACTGGAGAATTACCAGTCACATGATGCCCGCTCACTGCCGCTGGATACCCGCGGGTTCCGGATTGTTAACGGCCGGGTAACAGCAATCCGCCGATCCCGTCATAATACCTGGCTGGATCTTGATGGACCCCTGACGATACAGATTCCGGTGAAAAATCTCGCCAACTTCAGCGCCATCGATTTTGACACCCTGACAGGACAGATCATTGAAGTACGTGGCTGGATCAGGCCGGACCGGAACACACCCAAACTGAAAGTGCAACATCCGGCTGCACTCGTCATAATAACCACGTCACAATAACCCTTACGATCGTTCCATGTATCCTCAACAGCACTCTTTCACACCACTGACAATCCTGTTGTTACTGGTTACCGGGTTACTGCTCACAGCCTGTGCCACCAACCCGGTTACCGGCGGCAGTGACTTTGTGTTGATGTCAGAGGATGAAGAAATCAGGCTGGGACTCAAGTACAGCACAGAAGTGCTGCAGGAGATGCCCGCCTACAAGAACCCCGCACTGGAAGAACTGGTGCAGCGTATTGGCAAGCAGCTGGCCACACACAGTCACCGCCCGAATCTCGCCTACCAGTTCACTATCGTTGACAGCACATCCGTCAACGCCTTCGCATTGCCGGGTGGCTATATTTTCATTACCCGCGGCATGCTGGCCTTCCTGAATTCCGAGGCCGAACTGGCCGCCGTGCTCGGTCATGAAATCGGACATGTGACGGCACGTCACAGCGTCCGCCAGCAGAGCACCGCTGCCGTTACGGGCATACTTGGCGCGGTCGTGGCAGCATCAACCGGCATTAATGGGGTCGACTCATTGACCGACATGGCCGGTACTGCCATTGTGCGTGGTTACGGGCGGGAACATGAACTGGAGGCTGACCGGCTGGGTGCGGAGTACCTGGCAAAAAGTGGCTATGATCCCGCTGCCATGCTGGAGGTTGTCGGTATCCTTAAAAATCAGGAAGCCTTTGAGGTCGCCACTGCCAGGCAAGAAGGCCGGGATCCGAATGTATATCACGGCCTATTCTCAACCCACCCCGACAACGATGCGCGTTTCAGGGAGGTGATCAACGCCGCCAGGAAATTCAGCACCGGTACAACCACACGCGTCGGGCGCGACAGTTTCCTGCTACGACTGGATGGCATAACCTTTGGAGACAATGCGCGGGAAGGCATCGTCAGTGACAACCGTTTCTATCACAAGGACCTGAACTTTTCCCTGACCTTCCCAAAGGACTGGCGTATTGACAACCAGACACAGAAAATCATCGCCACTCCGGGAAACAAGGACGGCCTGATACAAATGACCATCGCTGAAATCAAGGGGCGATTGTCACCCCGACAGTTCATGGAGCAACAAATGCAGCTGGATAACCCGAGACAGGGAAAAACATTCTCCACTGGGGGCCTGCAAGGCTATACCGCTGTTGCAAACGGGGAAACGCCCTATGGACTGCGCCGAGTGCGTTACGCGGTAGTATCCAGGGGCGGCAGCGCCTATATCTTTGCAGGAACAGCAAGCGATCGGAAAAATTCAGGGAAATATGATGCGGCCATTCTGGCAACGGCAAAAAGTCTTCACGGCCTCACAACAGCCGAGAAAAAACTGGCCGCAGGGAAAAAACTGGACATCATCCGCGTCACCAGAGGCATGACCTATGCCAGTCTGGCACGGCGTTCACCCATAAATGACTACCCTGAAGAACAGCTGCGACTGTTGAATGACCAGTATCCGACGGGAGAACCCGAGCCCTCCCGGCTGCTGAAGGTCGTTCGCTAGCAAGGCGGTTTTTTTGTGCATACGCCACATCTATGGGATTATTGACTGCAACAATCCCTTCAAGGACAAAGAATGAACAAAATCAGCATTATTGGCGCCGGGCGCGTTGGCGAGACAGCGGCCCATACCATTGCCCAGCAGGAGATGTGCAGCGAAGTCATACTCCTGGATATAAGAGAAGGCGCTGCTGCCGGTGCGGCACTGGATGTCAGTCAGTCTGCATCCTATTTTGGATTTGATACCCGTGTAACCGGTGGCACTGACCCGGTACTACTGAAGGATTCAGACCTGATCATTATTACTGCAGGGTCCCCGCGCAAACCCGGCATGTCACGCAGTGACGTGCTTGACATTAACCGGGCGGTCATCGACACCATTATTGATGAAGTCCTTGAACATGCACCTGACACCCTCCTGCTGATGGTTACCAACCCGGTTGATGTGCTGACATGGCATGCCTGGAAACGTACCGGCTGGGATCGGGGACGCGTCTTTGGCCAGGCCGGCGTACTGGATGTCTCGCGGATGGCCTGCTTCATGGCAGAAGAAACAGGGTTTTCCATCAAGGATATACATCCCATGGTGATTGGCGGTCATGGCGACTCCATGGTACCCCTGACGCGCTTTAGTAGTATTAACGGTTTACCGGCAACCGCTTTTATGGACCAGGACACTATCGAACATATTAACGAACGCACCCGTCACGGAGGTGGTGAAGTCCTCGCACTACGCCAGACCAGTAGCGCCTACAACGCACCGGCGGCGGCCATTGCCACCATGGTCGATGCAATCTGTAACGACCGGCGACGTGTCCTGCCCTGCGTCTGCAACCTGGATGGGGAATACGGTCAAACTGATATAACCGGCGGCGTCCCGGCCATCCTCGGCCGCAACGGTATCGAGCAGGTAGTGGAATTGCCCCTGGATGAAACCGAACGCACCGGCTTTCAGGCATCAATCGACAGTATACGTACCGACATAAAGCACCTGTAAGCGTTACCAACGCTGCTAGAATAGCTGATCAGCCGCACCGTCGGCCGACCCGGCCGCCCCCTCCGTTGCCAGCGAATCACTACTTTTGCTGGGCACGTTTTCTTTCCGGAAGGTTTCGAAAATGGCATCCGTTTGACCGCTGCCTGCCAGCAGACCGGTTGCCGGGTCTATCCGCACCGTTACCAGCCCTTCAGGTGGCTCCTGTTTTTGCTCCTGCACTCCCTGCAGGGCAACCGCCATATAATCAATCCACATGGGCAGTGCGGCACGGCCGCCGGTTTCACCCCGTCCAAGTGGTTCAAGTTTGTCAAAACCGACCCAGGTGGTCGTCACCAATGCATGGTTAAAACCCGAGAACCAGGCATCTTTCTGATCATTGGTGGTACCCGTCTTACCGGCAAGGTCGGTCCTGCCCAGCACGCGTGCCTTGCGGCCGGTACCGCGCTGAATGACATCCCGCATCATGGATGTCATCAGCCAGACGTTTTGTGGTGTCAGCACCTGCGGTGCCAGGTTAATCTGTTCTTCACCCGGCTCATTGATAGCATCGAATGTCAGAGGGCATTGTGGACAGGCAAGGGCAGGATTTGCGGTAAAAACCACTTTGCCAGTCGCATCATAAACACCTTGAATAAAGTAGGGTTCGACCAGGTAACCACCGTTGGCCAGCACCGCATAGGCTTTCGCCATCTGCATGGGCGTTACCGTTGCACTGCCCAGCGCCAGCGTCAGGTCCTTCGGCAACTTCGAAGCGGTGAAGCCAAAGCGTTCCGCATAATCTGACGCATAACTTGCCCCAATGGCACGCAGAATACGAATCGAGACCAGGTTACGGGAACGATACAGCGCCTCACGCAAGCGTGTTGGCCCGAAGAACTCACCGCTGTAGTTTTCCGGTCGCCATGTCGACTCCAGCTTTGGATCATCGAACACAACCGGTGCATCGTTGATCATGCTTGCCGGGGTGAAACCCTTCTCCAGCGCCGCGGAGTAAATCACCGGCTTGAAACTTGAGCCGGGCTGACGCTTTGCCTGTGTCACGCGATTAAATTTACTGAGCTTGAAGTCGAAGCCACCAACCAGCGCCATGATCGCACCATCTGTGGGACGCAGCGACACCAGCGCCCCCTCAACACGGGGAAGTTGTTCCAGCATCCAGCTGTCGTCATCCTGTTGTTTAATCCTGACAACATCACCCGTCGTCAAGATATCGGCGGCCTGTTTCGGTGATTTGCCCATGCGGTTAACACTCTTATAGGGACGGGCCCACGACATGCCTTCCCACGGAATACTTATCGTCGATTGATTTCCCAGTAATATTTCGGCGGTCTGCTCACCAAGACTGATTACCAAGCCGGCCTGTAGCCCCCCGCGTACAGGAAAGTCTTTTAATAATGCTGGCCTCGCCCCGGGATCATGCTTTTCAAGGTTAAAGTGAGCTTCCGCACCCCGGTATCCATGACGCCGGCTGTAATCCTGCAGATCCTTTTGCAGAGCTGCGTTAGCCGCTGACTGGCGCTTAATATCTAGGGTAGTAATCACATCAAACCCGGAGACATACACTGACGTGCCATAACGCTTGACCAGTTCATGACGCACCATTTCCGTAACATATGCGGCACTGACTTCGACTTTTACCTTGTGCAAGGCTGCATCATCCGGTTCGACAACAGCCAGATCCCAAGCGGCCTGGTCGATATAACCAAGCTGACGCATGCGGCCAAGAATATAGTTACGCCGATCAACAGTTGCCTCGGGGTCATTGATCGGATTGATACGCGATGGCGCCTTGGGCAAGGCCGCGATTGTCGCCATCTGCGCCAGCGAAAGCTCATTTATGCTTTTGCCATAGTAAACCTGGGCTGCAGCCTCTATACCATAGGCATGGTGGCCCAGATAGATTTTGTTGAGATACAGCTCCAGTATCTCGTCCTTGCTGAGTGAGCCTTCGATCCTTAATGCCAGCAGGATCTCTGTTAGCTTGCGCCAGTAGGTCTTTTCGGTGGAAAGAAAAAAGTTTCGTGCTACCTGCATGGTGATGGTACTTGCACCGCGGCGCTTTATGCCAGTACGTACCAGTTCAAAGGCTGCACTCATCAGGCCGGGGATATCGACCCCCGAATGTTCATAAAAATGATCATCCTCTGCGGCCAGAAATGCGTCTATAAGTACCGGCGAGACCTCATTGATATTTACGGGTGTACGCCGCTTATCGCCGAATTCAGCTAACAAACGCCTGTCACGCGTGTAAATGCGCAGTGGCTCCTGCAATTGAACATCCCTGAGTACTTCAGTCGAGGGCAGCTGCGGTTCAATTTTGATATATAAAAAAACTGCCAGAACTGCCGATGCAATAACGCCTGTAAACAGTAAAAACAGAAATAAACCAAGTATGCGTCGCAAAAACATTTCAGTGTAATAACCTGTGATCAAGTTCAAATATTAGACTCAAGGCACGCACTATAAATGACAAACGGTTCGACAAAGACATTTTTTTGCTCAACAAAATCTACCTCTGTCCGATAACCCCTACCATAGCATTACACATTGGTTGACAAACAGTTGTTCATGTCTTTTAATGCGGCGAACTACCTTTGTCTTACAACGCTGGGTAACTAAAGGGAAATATTGTGCCAATAGCGCAACTCTTCAAACGAACAAAACCACCGCTGATCGGTCTGGATATTAGTTCCACAGCAGTCAAACTGTTGGAACTGAGCCGCAGCGGATCTCGATACAGGGTCGAAAGCTATGCCGTCGAGCCCTTACCCCCCAACTCAGTCGTCGAAAAAAATATTACCGACGTAGATGCGGTAGGTGAAGCGGTGCGGCGAGCTGTAAAAAGGTCTGGCACACGGACCCGTCACGCAGCTGTTGCCATCGCCGGTTCATCGACCATTACCAAGGTAATTCCGATGCCTGCCGGGTTACATGATGACGACCTGGAGGCCCAGATCGAACTGGAAGCCGACACGTACGTCCCGTATCCGCTGGAAGAGGTAAATCTTGATTTTGAAGTCCTTGGACCAACCGAGAAAAACCCCGATACCGTTGATGTACTGCTGGCCGCCTGCCGCAGCGAAAATGTAGACCTGCGCAGCGCTGCTGTTGAGACGGGTGGCCTGGGTACTGAAATAATGGATGTGGAATCCTTTGCCAGTGAAAATGCCTTTGCACTGCTTACGGATCAACTGCCGGATCAGGGCATGGATCGCACCGTTGCCGTTATCGATGTGGGTGCATCCATGACAACACTCAATGTCATGCATGACCTGAAGAGTGTTTATACCCGCGATACCGTTTTCGGTGGCAAGCAGCTGACAGAAGAAATCATGCGCCGTTATGGCCTGTCTTATGAAGAAGCCGGCATGGCCAAGCGCCAGGGCGGTTTACCGGAAAACTACCTGACTGATGTACTGGAACCTTTCAAGGAAGCCATGGTGCAGCAGGCAAGTCGTTCACTACAGTTCTTTTATTCATCAAGTCCACACAGCAAGGTCGACTTCATCGTACTGGCTGGTGGCAGCGCATCTATTCCCGGCATGGATGAGATGCTCCAGGAAAAACTGGGCGTTGAAACCATAATTGCCAATCCATTCGCATCCATGTCGCTTTCGGCACGGGTAAAACCACAGACACTTAGTAATGATGCCCCTGCTCTGCTAATCGCGTGCGGGCTGGCACTGAGGAGCTTCGACTGATATGGCACATATCAACCTGCTTCCCTGGCGTGAAGAACGGCGCAAACAGAAACAACAGGAATTTGGCGTTATGGCCGTTAGTTCGGCCATCACTGCCGGCCTCATTGTCCTGCTCGCTCATTTCCACGTTGATGGCATGATAAACAACCAAAATCAGCGTAACGCCTATCTTCAAAGTGAAATAGAGATACTCAACAAACGCATAGGCCGCATCAAGGAACTGGAGGCCATGAAGCAAAACCTGCTGGCACGCATGAACGTCATCCAGGAACTTCAAAGCAGCCGCCCGGAAAGCGTACATTTGCTGGATGAGCTGGTCAGAACGCTACCGGAAGGCGTACACCTGAAAAAATTCGACCAGAAAAACAAGGTCTTAACAATGACGGGTATCGCCGAATCAAATGCGCGGGTTTCAGACTACATGCGCAAGATAGACACATCAGAATGGCTTACTGGCCCG
>JASJGW010000372.1:0-3042 GCA_033791305.1 Gammaproteobacteria bacterium
AAACATTTACGCTGGAATGCAAGGTCACCGACTGCCAGTACTTCATCAATGATGAGAATTTCGGCCTCCACGCTGGTGGCAATAGCGAAGGCCAGTCGTATTTTCATTCCCGAGCTATAGCGCTTGATCGGAGTGTCGATAAAGTCTTCCAACTCGGAGAAACTGACAATTTCATCGAACTTCCTGGCAATGTCGGCTCTGGAGATGCCAAGGATTGTGGCATTCAGAGAGATATTTTCTCTTCCCGTCAGGTCAGGAATGAGTCCTGCACCGACTTCGATCAGGGGCGCCACCTTGCCGCGCACAGCGATGCTGCCATTTGTTGGCGTAGTGACATTCGCAAGCAGCTTCAGGAGCGTACTCTTGCCGGCCCCATTGTTACCAATGATGCCAACGACCTCACCCTTGTCGATGCTAAAGTCCATGTCGTGAAGTGCCTTAAAGGGGGTTCGTTTTACTAGCTGTTGCCCACGCAGGCGCCGGACCAGGTTTTTGGCAGAATCTTTCAGGCCGGTAAGTGTACCCAGCCGGTATTCCTTGGAGACATGATTGACTTCGATTATTGGCATAGCGATTTCTGTTTGGTGATCGTGGGAGTTCTTCATTATCCGCTATATGACATCTGCAAAATATGCTTCTTCCGACTTGAAGAACCGGTAGCTTAACGGCAGGAGAATGACTGTCACTACCATGCCAGGCAGCATGCTTGAAAAATCCGGTAACTGGCCTCGCAAGACGACATTCTGGAAACTATCAATGATGCCGGCGAGCGGGTTGAGCGTGTAGAGGGTATAGAACAGGTCAGACCATTCACCTGCTGCCTGCTGTATGAGGAGCTTATCCTTGACCAGCTGCAGCGGGTAGATCACTGGCGACGCATACATCAGGAGAGAGAGTATTATCGGCAATGCAGCACCCACATCCCGGTAGCTTACATTTATTGCCGCTCCTATAAGTGCGATCGTCATTGACACCAGCAATGTATAGATCATGATCAGCGGTACCCATAAAATGTGCACCGTGGGTGCCATTTGGTACCAAATCATGAGTGCAGCAAGAATGAATGCGCTGATACCAAACTCAACCAGTTTGGTGGTGACGGCTGTCAGGGGGAAGATCTCGCGCGGGAAGTAGATCTTTCGTACCAGAGCTGAATTTTTTACCACACTTCCAATTCCCTCTGTCGTGGCATCCTGAAAAAAGACCCAGGGCATGAGGGCTGCGAAGGTCAGGATGGGGTAGGGTATAGCACCACTTTCAATGCCAACAAAGCTCTTCACAAGGGTGAAGATGAGCATCAATGCCAGAGGCCTCAGTACTGCCCAGGCGATTCCCAGGTACGCCTGCTTGTAACGAACGGTGATATCTTTCCGGGTTAGTTCCGCCACCAACTCGCGGTATTCATAAAGATTTCTTGCTATTTTAAGCATATCCTTGTGCTGGCGGTATTAGCCGCTTCTCCTGTAAACTGGCATTCGACATACGCACGTGAATCTGTTTGATTTAGTGTTATTTTGAATCGGTGCTAGGTGCCCGGTGTTCCCGCATTCCTGCGCATACAAAGAATCGGTTGCAGAGGCATGGGGTTTAATTAGCTTTATCGGCTGGGACCACTGGTGTCTTGACTTTTTTGCCCTTTTTACCTGGATGAAAGCACAATGCTATATGCAGGCGTCTGTGTATCGATTAATGTATATAGACGAATAATACTACTTGACAGGCTTTTGAGTGTAAACGGAAATGTCACTGTACTGATTTCTTCCGGGTTGCTGGTAGCGGCGTCTTATAGATCATCATTGACGTTATGGTCTGTGTCTATTTTAATTGTACTTTACGGATAACAAAGTGGCGACAGAAAACCTCCTGGAGAGGTAATGAGGATTGATGATGCGCATTTTCCTGTTTCTTGTGTTTGGGACTTCTATTTTGTGGCACAACCTGTCTGTGGCAGAAGCATGGCGGCAGGATACTCAGTTGTTGCCACCCTATTGCAAGGACCGTGTTAAGGGCCTAAATAGTCCTGAGTTCACCAAATGGCGTGGAACATTCGGAGGTGTCTCTGAACACATACACCATTATTGCAGTGGGATATATGCCGAAAATAAGGCCAGAGGCACGATTGATCAGCAGGAGCGAAAGCGCGCGTTGCGGGGTGTTATAGCCGAGATGGCGTATGTGTCCAGGCATTGTTCCGCAAAGTGTGTCCTCTATCCTGAGTTGCACAGTCGTTGGGGGTGGGCTTTGGCTGCAGATGGGCAGCCGTCTGAGGCCGTCGGGCACTTTCAGTTGGCGATACGGGCGAAACCAAAATATACGCCGGCCTATGCAAAACTTTCCGATCTTTACCTTGAAATCAATCAACCTGACGAGGCGCGCAGGGTTCTTGATGAGGGCCTAAAAGCCAAACCAGGATCAAGTATGCTCCAGCGGCGGCTTCAAAAGCTTGAAGCACCGTAATTATGTGCAAGTCCAACAGACGCCTGGAATACATCAGTAGCGAGTTTGACCTGGGGTAGGTTATCTGATGCTGGCTTGCTACAGCCGTATCTGTCATTCCGGTCATGCCTTCCGGATAGCAAGGACTCGGCCGATGCAGATTGCCTGATCATCAAGGCAATGGTTGTCGGTGCCGGTAGGAATAGCCGGATGGGTTCCTGCCATACTCCTTTGATAATTTAGTGCGCTTGATTTCAGCGTGCTGATTAGACGCCCTTTTTTGTCAGTATTTTTTACATTCGCGCCACGCCACCGTCAAACAATTGGCGGATTTGCTCTATAATACCCTGATAACAAGACAACAAATATCTTCTGGCGTGAAAATTGTATCTGTTTTAATCCTTGTTAACACAAGCATCTATGAGTGTGTGCATTACCGGATTTTAACGATCTATGAATGATTCAACTGTTTTCAGCCTCTTGTACACCACTGTCCTGGCGATCGTGTCGACAACGACGCATGCAGAATTGTTCGACCGTGGCGGCGGCCTGATTTATGACAGCGCACAGAATCTTACCTGGACACAAAATGCGGGCATGAGTGGG
>JASJGW010000373.1:0-5770 GCA_033791305.1 Gammaproteobacteria bacterium
GGTGCCTTCCTGCAGGCGTTGCCGAACCGTCTGTACGGCATCATGACCAATGTCACCCTGATTGCGGTCCCCCTGTTCGTCTTCATGGGGGTGATGCTGGAACGCTCCCGGGTGGCTGAAAACCTGCTAGACACCATGGCAGAAGTGTTCGGCCAGCTGCGCGGCGGACTCGGTTACTCGGTTACCATTGTCGGCATGTTACTGGCTGCCAGTACCGGTATTGTCGGTGCCACCGTGGTCACCATGGGCCTGCTGTCGTTGCCAACCATGCTGCGGCATGGCTATGACCCACGCATTGCTGCCGGCGTTATCTGTGCCTCCGGCACCCTCGGACAAATCATCCCGCCATCAATTGTGCTGGTACTGCTGGGTGACGTGCTGTCATCCGCCTACCAGCAGGCACAACTGGACATGGGCATCTATGCCACGGATACCGTTTCCGTTGGCGACCTGTTTACCGGTGCCCTGATACCCGGTTTATTACTGGTTTCGCTGTATCTGGCCTACCTTGCCTTTGTGGCCCGCACCCACCCCAAATCCATGCCGGCCATCAAGGAATACCGCCATACAGCAACGGCTGCCGGCAGCCTGCCGGAACGGGTACTGCGGGGCCTGTTGCCACCACTGCTGCTCATCGTCGCGGTACTGGGCTCGATCCTGGCTGGCATTGCCACACCCACCGAGGCCGCCTCGGTGGGTGCCATGGGAGCCATGCTGCTGGCTGCCACCCGGCGTCAGTGCACACTGAGCATCTTGCAGGAGGTCATGCGCAGTACCACGCGAATCACCTGTATGGTCTTCTTGATCCTCATCGGGGCATCGGTATTTTCCCTTGTATTTCGAGGCTTTGGCGGCGACTCAGTGGTCGCCGACCTGCTCAGCGACTTGCCGGGCGGCAAGGCCGGTGCCATGCTGGCAGTGATGCTGTTAATGTTCCTGCTCGGGTTCGTACTCGATTTCATCGAGATTACCTTTGTCGTCGTACCGATCGTCGGCCCGGTACTGCTGGCCATGGGAGTAGACCCTGTGTGGCTGGGAATCATGATCGCGCTGAACCTGCAGACGTCTTTCCTGACCCCACCGTTCGGGTTCGCACTGTTTTACCTGCGTGGTGTGGCGCCGGCCGAAGTCAGCACCCGGCAGATCTACACCGGCGTCGCTCCCTTCATCGGCCTGCAGCTGCTGATGCTGCTAATGCTCGCCATGTGGCCCAAAATAGCCACTTGGCTACCTGATTTTGTCTACCAAAATTGATAGCATAGGAGGCTGGCAGCTAAATCATGCTCCATGAAAGCCGGCATGATCAATTACATTTTGGCAAATACGCTTGTGAAGGCACCACATGAAACCACACCGTCGCTTGTTACTCATCCTTGCAGTCATCTGCAGCACCACAGCAAACGCCAACGGCAACAACTGGATTGACGCCCTCTCCCTGAGTTATGGTGAGGATTCTGACAACAACGACGTCAAGATATACCGCGTGGGCCTGCAAAACAAATGGGAACGCACCTGGATGAATGACGGCGCCTGGTATATCGGTGGTTACTGGGATGCGGAACTGGGATATATGGAATCGGATAACGACTACAGTGAGAATGATGAGCTGTTTGATCTGGGCCTGACACCCGTATTCCGGATGCAGCGCGATGCCAGCCTCTCCAGCGGTGTCTCCCCGTATGCAGAGTTCGGTATCGGACCCCACCTGATTTCAGAGACACGACTGGGTAACCGGCAATTCTCGACCGCCTTCCAGTTTGGCAGCCTGTTCGGATTAGGACTGGGCTTTGGTGACAAGGGCCAGTATGAACTTTCCTACCGCTATCAGCATATCTCCAATGCCAGTATTAAAACGCCCAACAATGGAATGAACCTGCATATGCTGCGTCTCGGTTATACTTTTCAATAATCCGTCACACGCCCGCAGCAGCACGGGGCACATCCGCGCGCCTGAATTTATACTCCAATAACCGTTGAATTTTGGGGCAGGGCTTTTATTCTTCCAAACGCCAATGCCACCCTTATAGTCTTTGAACTGCAGCGGCTCTACTGAACGCCATGAAAAGCCAACAACAACGCGACATTGAAAAGTACCTGATTCTTTTTTTAGCGGCCTACGCCATTATCTGGATTGCGATGTGCGTATTCTTAAGGTCCCCCGCGCCCTATGATGCTGTAGAGGCTGCCAATTGGGGTCGCCACCTGGATTTTGGTTACGCCAAAAATCCTTATTTTGTCGGCTGGGTTGGTCGCATGGGTTTTATTTTAAACGGCGGCAACCCCAGCGATTTTGCTTACTATCTTTTTCATATGGGCGGGATTGCTTTTGGCATCTATGGCATCTGGCTGCTTGCAGTACGCTTACTCAATGACCTGCGACAAGCTCTTTTAGCCGTAATGGCGCTCAGCCTAACCACTATTGTTAGTTTTGATGCGATCCCCTACAACGACAATTATCTGTTAGTCGCCCTGTGGCCATATATGTTTTATTTCTTTATAAAGGCCTGCTTTGATGATCGACGTTACTGGATTCTGACAGGACTGTTTGCCGGCCTTGCAGTGATGACAAAATATTCTACCGCTGCCTTTTTGCCATTTATGCTGCTTTATACGGTGCTCAATAAAGATATCAGGCAAAGTTATCGCAGCTGGGAGATTTACGCCGGCATCGCTGTGATCTGTACTATCTGTGTACCTAATATAATCTGGTTGGCCAGCCATCACTTTGCCGCCATTACCTGGGTGAGCCATCAAATTAACGACCGCGACCTTGGCGCCAGTTTACTCGCCTATCTGGCAGCGTTTTATCCGTTCATTTTGTTCTATTTGATCATGTTCAAAATCGACACCTTTGTCCGCACGTCTCAATTAACGGCAGAGCAGAAAGCCTTTAACCTGGTCTACTTTACACCCCTTGCCATTATATTAACGGTATTTTTATTTATTGATGGCGGTCGATTACATGAATGGCTGCAACCATTTTCTATTTTTTATTCCATTGCTTTGTTAATCTGGTTTAAACCAGAACTCGCTGAAAAGGCCTTTAAAAAATCCTTCAAAGTGTTTGGTGGCTTTGTTGCCTTTTTCATTGCAGGGTTCGCGTTTGCTTACACCGTCTACGATGAAAAAGTGAATAACACTCGTTTTCTTGTGCCTCTTGCGAAAGAAGCCAACCAACTGTGGCATGATAAAACCGGCCTGCCTTTAAAGTATGTAGGCGGTGAAAGAGGCCATGAATGGTTATTATTTTATGCCCCGGATTATCCACGCTTAATCAATCGCTGGACTCCGTCTAAAGATACAGCCGTGTTTAATATGAGAATAAAAGATGAAGAGATTAAAAACCACGGTGCATTACTGGTTGCTAGGCGCGCCTGTGCGAGTAATGTCTTTACATCTACCTTTGAAGAACACCCGTTTATGCGATCTGCTGAAATTGTTGACCATGATTTCGAGTTCCGCGGTGTTAAACGTCCCTATTGTCTCGGTTATTATTTACCGCAAGCCAGACAATAACAGCCTCAGTAAAACGAAATCATCAAGATAAAGGCAATGTGCTGATATTTCCAACTGCCATGAACTCAATGAATCGTGTTGACGGATCAGTTGGTTGCAAGGAACGCTCAGGCGAGCCGCTGAAATATTACTATCGGGAATCCGCACGAGTTTTTGACCCCACGGGTATGTCCGGCAGTCCCGTGCGATTGGCGTACAGTGCCTGCATGGCAACCTGGATATACGCACTGAGTTCGGCGGCGGTTTGCTCATCGTTGTGTGCAGTTTCATCCGGTCGGTAAGCCTCATCCGGGTACAGGGAATAACTGCCGGACCGAGCTTTGCCCCCGGGTGGTTTGATGACGATGCGGTCACCGCGCAGTAAGGCCACGGTAGGATCGCTGCCGGATGGCTTGATGATACCCAGCCCGGCATCATTCTCCGGCAAGGCCAGCAGGTCACGCCCCCAGCATTGATGTACAAAGGGTTTGCCCAGCAGGCTGACAATGGTGGGTACAACATCAACCTGAGTCGCGACCGTTTGCCTGCGGCTCCCGTAGCTTTCCTGAATACCGGGGCCGAGCAACAGTAGCGGTACGTGAAATCGCAACAGGCCGATATCGGACAACTGGCGACCCAGGCCGAAGCCGTGGTCCCCGACGATGACGAACAGGGTTTCATTGAACCAGGGTGCCGTGACCACCTTTGCGAAGAACTGGCCAAGCGCCCAGTCCGAGTAGCGCTGTGCCGTCAGGTGCTCATCGAGATTGCCGAAACCGCTGACCGCTTCGACTGGCAGAACTTCGGGCAGTGCATACGGTGTGTGGTTGGAAAGCGTCTGCAAGACTGCGAAGAAGGGCTGTTCCGGGTCCAGCCTGTTCAGTTCCTCAACCGAGCGGTTAAACATGTCTTCATCCGACACGCCCCACGTGGCATCTTTGAAAACCGGGTTCACGTAATCATCGCGGCCGATGAACCGGGACATGCCCTGGTTGCGAAAAAAGCCTTCCTGATTGTCCCAGGCGAAGTGCCCGTTGTAGACATAGACATCATTGAACCCCATGGGTTTGAGCAGCGTGGGCAGGCCGGAGAACCGGTGCTGGCCCTCGGGCTGCTGCATCAGGTATTCGTAGCCCGGCAGGTTTGGAAAGCACGCACCGATTGCAAACATGCCCTGGTGGGTGTGCGTCCCGTTGGAAAAAAACCGTTCAAACAGCAGTCCCTGTGCAGCCAGCTTGTCAAATTCCGGCGTAATGCCGTAGTCAGGCCCCATGGCCCCGGTGAATGCGGAGGAAAAACTTTCCATGATGATGAGGACGATGTTTTTCGGCGCCTGCGGCAGACGTACGTCTGGCGTGTGCAGGCGCAGCAACGGGTACTCGTCCGGTTCCAGCAGGGTGTCCCGCGGCGTCAGCAGCATGTCTCTTGTTATTGCCAGGGCGGTATCGGCGGGCATGGCGGTCAGCCAGTCTTCGTCCTTAGCGCTGTCCTTTGCGGCCATTGCCGCCTTGAACAGCGTATAGGTGCCATTCAGAGCCAGGTGGTTGGCAAACAGGTGCTGGCTGTGGAAGGCATCGCCCCAGCGTAACGGCGGGCCGGAGCGCAGGGTACCGCGGCCGCCCCAGACAGCGAGGAGCATGATCAGGAAAAACACCGACCCCCGCATGGCGACGCGGTAGCCGGCAACTGGACGTTTTGGCGTGAGCCGGTCAAGCCGACGCAAGATCGTGATATAGATGCCGCTCAACAACAGCCACAGCAGCAGGTAGCGCAGCACGGGATAACCGTTCCAGATCATGCTGGAAACCGTCGTGACATCTTCCTGCAGGTAGTGAAAGGCAATGCTGTTCAGGCGGGTGTGGAACTCCCGGTAGAATTCCAGTTCCGTGACGCCGGCAAACAGGGTGAGCGCGCCGGTAATCCCCAGCCATAGCAGCGCCAGCCTGCGCGTACCCAGCCCGCCGGGTAGCAGCAGCACCAGCACCAGTGGCGCACCCAGGTAGCAGGTAATAATCAGGTCGAACCTGAGGCCGACCAGAAAGGTTCTGGTCAGATCAGCAAGGGGGATCTGTTCAGCCAGGCCAAGATTCGTGTAGAGCAACAGGCCGCGCAATAGCGCCATGACACCGAGATAGGCCAACGCGTAGCCAAGCAGGAAAATGACATCGGCCAGCAGGGGGTCGAGGCCCGCCTTGGAAGAAGCGGGTGGTTGTGTGTGTTCAGGATCCATATATCCTCAAAATGCGGCCTTTTCTCTGTTCGGCAAGGTAGAAGG
>JASJGW010000374.1:0-4088 GCA_033791305.1 Gammaproteobacteria bacterium
GGGTATCGCACTCTACATCCTGTTTGCAGTGGTTGGCGGCTAAGCAGGCTGCCGGACCAATCGCAGAGGTTCTGACATGAATATGAATGCCACTATTATCGGGCAGGCAATAGCCTTCTTCCTGTTCGTCGTGTTCTGCATGAAGTATGTGTGGCCACCAATCCTGCATGCCCTTTCGGAGCGCAAGGCAAAGATAGCCGATGGCCTGGCGGCTGCCGAGCATGGCAAGCGCGAACAGGAACTGGCCGAAGAACGCGCCAAGAAACTGCTGCGTAAAGCCAAGGAACAGGCCGCAGAAATCATCGGCCGCGCCGACAAGCGCGCATCCGAAATTGTTGAGGAAGCCAGGGATGATGCCAAGACCGAGGGCGCTCGCCTGATGACGGTTGCGCAGTCTGAAATCGACCAGGAGGTTAACCGCGTGAAGGAAGACCTGCGCGGACAGGTGGTTTCCATTGCACTAGCCGGCGCCGGCAAGATACTCGCGCGCGAGGTCGATGAAAATGCACATGCCGAGTTGCTGAACAAGCTGGCCGCTGAAATCTGATGGCGGAGGCAATCACCATCGCACGGCCCTATGCGCAGGCAGCATTCATGGTTGCCAACGCGCATCACGCGCTAAAAGACTGGTCGGATATGCTCGGCCTGCTCGCTGCTATTGCCGATGATGCCGCGATGCGTGACCTGATCCATAGTCCTCATGTAAGCACCACCCAACTGGTCGACCTGTTTACAGGCGTGGGCGGTGACAAGCTGAACGAAAAGGGCGTCAATTTTGTCCGTGTGCTGGCAAGCAACCGGCGGCTGGGCTTTTTGCCCGAGATAGCCATGTTGTTTGAAATTCAGCGTCGCGATGCCGAGGGTATGATCCAGGCAGAACTGGTAACGCCTTTTCCGGCGACCGAGGCACAGCAGGCCAGTGTTTTGGAAAGCCTGCGCAAACGCCTCGGCCGCGAGATTGAGCTGAGCTGTTCGATTGACCGCGATCTGCTGGGTGGCGCCATTATTCGCGCCGGTGACCTGGTGATTGACGGCTCCGTGCGCGGCAAGCTGCAGCGTCTCGGCAGCTCGCTGACACACTGATACTGAATTAATTACGTTTTATTCAAGGTAAAAATTATGCAACTCAATCCGACTGAAATCAGCGAACTGATCAAGAGCCGCATCGAACAATTCGAAGCCGTATCAGAGGCGCGCACCGAGGGTACAGTAGTCAGCCTGACTGACGGTATCGCACGTATTCACGGCCTGGCCGACGTCATGCAGGGTGAAATGCTCGAGTTCCCGGACAACATTTTTGGCCTGGCGCTCAACCTGGAACGCGATTCCGTCGGTTCGGTGATCCTGGGTGATTACAAGGGCATCACGGAAGGCGACAGCGTCAAGTGTACCGGCCGTATTCTCGAGGTTCCGGTGGGTGAGGCGCTGCTTGGTCGTGTTGTGGACTCACTGGGTAATCCGATCGACGGCAAGGGTGAGATTGATTCCACGATGACATCACCGATTGAGAAAATCGCACCGGGCGTGATTGAACGCAAGTCGGTTGACCAGCCGGTACAGACCGGCTTGAAGGCCATCGATGCCATGGTGCCGATTGGCCGCGGACAGCGTGAGTTGATTATTGGCGACCGCCAGACCGGCAAGACAGCGGTGGCGATCGATGCCATCATCAACCAGAAAGGCACCGGCGTTAAATGCATCTACGTTGCTGTCGGACAGAAGAACTCGTCGATTGCCACCGTGGCACGCAAACTCGAAGAGCACGGCGCCATGGAGCACACCATTATCGTGGCCGCGGCGGCTGCAGAGTCCGCCGCGATGCAGTACATTGCGCCATATGCCGGTTGCTCCATGGGTGAATATTTCCGTGATCGCGGTGAAGACGCGCTGATCATCTACGACGATCTGACCAAGCAGGCCTGGGCCTATCGCCAGGTGTCCCTGCTGCTGCGGCGTCCGCCGGGCCGCGAGGCCTATCCGGGTGACGTCTTCTACCTGCACTCGCGTTTGCTGGAGCGGTCG
The DNA here is from genome assembly GCA_033791305.1 of Gammaproteobacteria bacterium. Taxonomy (GTDB): domain Bacteria; phylum Pseudomonadota; class Gammaproteobacteria; order UBA9214; family UBA9214; genus UBA9214. Next base: position 2,023 of record JASJGW010000374.1, read on the forward strand.
TCGCGCATCAATGAAGCGGAAGTGGAGAAGCGCACCAATGGCGCAGTGAAGGGCAAGACCGGCTCACTGACCGCGCTTCCAATCATTGAAACACAGGCCGGCGACGTGTCAGCCTTCGTACCGACCAACGTCATTTCCATTACGGACGGTCAGATCTTCCTCGAGTCAGACCTGTTCAATGCCGGTATTCGACCGGCCATTAATGCCGGCCTGTCAGTGTCGCGTGTGGGTGGTGCGGCGCAGACTAAAATCATCAAGAAGCTCGGTGGCACTGTGCGCCTGGCCCTGGCCCAGTACCGCGAGCTGGCAGCCTTCTCCCAGTTCGCCTCCGATCTTGATGAGGCGACACGCAAGCAGCTCGAACGCGGCCAGCGTGTAACCGAGTTGATGAAGCAGAAACAGTATTCACCGCTGTCGGTGGCCGAGATGGCCGCGTCCCTGTATGCCGCTGAAGAAGGCTACCTGGATGATGTCGAGTTGAACAAGATTGTCGATTTCGAGCATGCCATGCATTCCTACATGCGCGCCAACCAGGCGGCATTGCTCGACACGATCAACACGACGGGTGATTACAACGATGAAATCGTGGCCGGGCTGAAGTCCGCGATTGAGGACTTCAAGAAGAACGGTACCTGGTAGGTTTTTCCGGATCAGCGAAGGGATTGAGAGCAGCGAGATAGAGATATGGCAGGCGCGAAGGAAATACGCACCAAGATTGCGAGCATCAAGAATACGCAGAAAATCACCAAGGCCATGGAGATGGTCGCGGCGAGCAAGATGCGCAGGGCACAGGATCGCATGCTGGCGACGCGTCCGTATGCCGGAAAGATCCAGAACGTGATTTCGCACCTCGCACATGCGCACCCGGAATATCATCATCCGTACCTGGCAAAGCGTGAGACGAAGCGGGTTGGCATGATCATTATCTCCACTGACCGTGGTCTGTGTGGCGGCCTGAACATCAACCTCTTCAAGTCGGCCATTGGCCGGTTGCGCGAATGGGATGATGCCGGACTCGATGCGGAGCTGACACTGATCGGTACGAAGAGCAACTCGTTTTTCAAGCGCATGAAGTGTGATGTGTCTGCTTCCGCCACCCACCTGGGAGATGCGCCGTCGATTATCGAGCTGATCGGCACCATCAAGGTGATGCTGGATGCCTACGAGGAAGGCCGCATCGACAGCCTCTACATCGCGCACAATGAGTTCGTCAACACGATGACTCAGAAACCGGTAATCAAGCAGTTGATTCCGATCGAGAGCGAGCCGGACAAGAAACTGGATGTGCACTGGGACTACATTTATGAACCGGATTCAAAGCCGGTCATGGATTCCCTGATGATTCGTTACATAGAGTCGCTGGTTTACCAGGGCATGGTGGAGAACGTGGCCTGCGAGCAGGCGGCACGCATGGTCGCCATGAAGTCGGCAACCGATAACGCAGGCGACCTGATCGATGAGCTGGAGCTGATCTACAACAAGGCGCGACAGGCAGCGATTACCCAGGAAATATCCGAGATTGTCAGTGGCGCGGCTGCTGTATAACAGCCGGGGACAGAATTCAATTCTGTCCCCCAACAACATTATCAGGATGTGTTATGCACACCCTGCAAAAAGGAAAGGGGACAGAATGAATTCTGTCCCCAACTGAATACAAAAAAGATATGGATTAAGAGGAAAACATCATGAGTGCTGGAAACATTGTTTCAATCATCGGTGCCGTAGTCGACGTGGAGTTTCCACGTGACAGTGTGCCGAAGATCTACGACGCGCTGAAGGTCGACGCGGCAGGCCTGACGCTGGAAGTGCAGCAGCAACTGGGTGACGGCGTGGTACGTACCATTGCCATGGGCTCAACAGATGGCGTAAGACGTGGCCTCGAGGTACTTAATACCGGCTCCCCCATTATGGTCCCGGTCGGGGAAAAGACGCTTGGGCGCATCATGGATGTGCTCGGTGAACCGGTGGATGATGCCGGTGACATCGGCTCCGATACGCTGTTGCCGATTCATCGCGCGGCCCCGAAGTTTGCCGACAGGCGGCGTCGCTGGAAATTCTCGAGACCG
>JASJGW010000375.1:0-7420 GCA_033791305.1 Gammaproteobacteria bacterium
GTTTTATTATTTCGTGGGAAGGGAAGTTGGGAAGTTGGGGTCAGGTCTTGAATCTTGAATTATTGATGGACTTCACCAGCTTCCAATAATTCAAGATTCAAGACCTGACCCCAACTTCCCAACTTCCCTTCCCACGAAATAATAAAACTGGCACGCAGTACCCGGTTGTCTGACGTCGTGAACCTGCGCCTGTTTACCCGGTCTGAAAACCATTAGAATGCACAGACTTTCTCCCCCCGGCTTCTGGCGGGGCCTTATTAACCAGCAAGCAAGGCATGTTTTAATGAAAACGATTCACAACAAGGAACGCGGTTTTACCCTGATTGAGGTGATGGTCGTGGTCGTCATCCTCGGTATTCTGGCTGCAATTCTGGTACCCAAGGTCATGGACCGGCCTGACCAGGCCAGAAAAACCAAGGCGAGGCAGGATATCCGGGCGCTGGAAGCGGCGCTGAACCTCTACAAGCTGGATAACTTTGTCTATCCGACCACGGACCAGGGGCTGGAGGCGCTGGTCGAGCAACCTTCATCACCGGAGCCGGCGAACTGGAAGGCCGGTGGGTATGTTGATCGCCTCCCGAAGGACCCCTGGAACCAGGACTATTTGTTTCTGAGTCCGGGCGAGAACGGTGCCATTGATATTTTCTCGATGGGTCCGGACCAGATACCCAGCGAAGATGATATCGGGAACTGGGGCCTGCAATAAGCGCTATGTCTGCCAGGCCTGTTTCAGCGCTCAGGCGCTTGGCTGGTTTTACCCTGCTGGAACTGATGGTGGTCCTGGTGTTGATCGGGATCATCTTCAGTTTCGCCGTGTTGTCGCTGCGCGGAGATGACATCAGTGAACTGATGAAGCAGGAAACCCGTCGTCTGGCCACGCTGCTGGAACTGGCCAGTGATGAAGCCATACTGCAGGGTGACGAACTGGCGGTGTACTTTTCGGAGGATGGTTATGAATTCCTCGTGCTGCAGGAAAACAACTGGCAATCACCGGGAGATGATGAACTGTTAAAGGCGTACAGTCTGCCGGCAGAGATCGAGCTGCGCCTCGAAGTTGAAGGTGAACCACCGGAACTGAACAGCTTTGCCGGGCAGGAGGACGGGGATAGTGAAGAAGATGCCGGGGAAAGCCTGACACCACAGATCTTTATCCTCTCCAGCGGTGAGATGACAGCGTTTTCAGTGACCTTCATGTCATTCCAAAGCAACTACCGTTACCACCTTACTGTATCCCTGCTTGGCAAGGTGAGTTGGGAAGTCGAGGAAACCCTGTGAGCCGTCACAGTGTGCAGGGCTTCACGCTGCTGGAGGTGCTGATTGCGCTGGCTGTGCTGGCACTGTCCATGGGCGCGGTGATCAAGGCGACCAGTGACTACACCAGTAACCAGTCTTACCTGCGTGACCGCACCATGGCGATGTGGGTGGCGCGAAATGTGCTGGTGCAGTTCCAGGTAAACAACGAATGGTTGTCTGTCGGTGAGCGTAAGGGTACCGAGGAAATGGGTAGCCGGGAATGGCGCTGGCTGACACGGATTTCCCAGACTGAAGAGTCCGAATTAAGGCGGCTGGATGTCGAGGTATACCCCGTGGACTCGGATGATGACGAGCACCCGGTCTCCGTATTGAGCGGTTTCCTGCGGAAGCCGGGTGAATGATGCGCGCTCCCGGAGCGGCTGCCTGTGACGGTTTTACCCTGCTGGAACTACTGGTGGCACTCGCGATCTTTGGTTTGCTGGCTGCCATGTCCTATAGCGGCCTGCAGGCGGTGCTTGTGCAGCAGTCGTATACGGAGCAGGCGGCTGAGCGCCTCGGTGCACTGCAGAAGTTGTACCTGATTATGCAGCGGGATATCGAGCAGATTGTGCCACGCAAAGTACGTGACGAATTTGGTGATGTACAGCAGCCCCTGGTCGGTGGAGATGCCCTGCAGTTTACCCGGGGTGGCTGGCGCAATCCCGCCGGTCGCCAGCGCAGCACCCTGCAACGCGTGGGCTATGCCTATGAGGATGAACAACTGGTGCGTTATACCTGGTCGGTACTGGATCGTGCGCAGGACAGTGAAGCGTTGCAACAGCCACTGATTGAAGATATCGAACGCATAGAGCTGCGTTATCTGGACAGAAATGATGAATGGCAGGAGCAATGGCCGGATGCGAATGTCGACCCTGCAGACACGCCGGCATTGCCGAAGGCCATTGAAGTGACCATTGAACATAAAATGTTCGGGACCCTTGTGTGGCTGTTCCAGTTGCCGCAATGAATAACGGTTATGAAAGCAGGGCCGGCAGCGGCCGACAGCGGGGTGTGGCGCTGGTGACGGCCTTGCTGGTTGTCAGCCTGGCCACCGTGGCTGCGGTGGCCATGGCTACCCGGTTGCAGGTGGATATGCGCCGCACCGGCAACCTGCTTAATGGTGAACAGGCATATGCCTATGCGGTTGCTGCTGAAAGCTGGGCCTATGTGATCCTGCGCCGTGACCAGCAGGAGAGTGATTTCGACTCACTGGGCGAGGACTGGGCGTCCGCGTTGCCACCGATTGCTGTTGAAGGCGGTTTTGTCAATGGCCGCATCGAGGATCTGCAGGGGCGCTTTAATATAAACAACCTGATCGAAGATGAGGGCCAGCCAACCGATGCGGAATCGTCTGTCAACGAGGAGGAGTTGGCCTATTTCAAGCGTTTACTCGAGGTGCTGGATCTGGAGCCTGCACTGGCGCCGGCGTTACTGGACTGGATCGATGCCGATATCAATACCCGATTTCCCGACGGTGCCGAGGATGATACCTATCTGCTGACAGAGACGCCTTACCGGACGGCAAACCGGCCCATGGTCAGCATTAGTGAGTTGCGTCTGGTCAGGGGCTTTACCCGGGAAGTGACTGCCGTGCTGGAACCACACGTCACCGCGCTGCCGGAAGCGACCGTCATTAATATCAACACGGCAACCCCGGCGGTACTGAGGGCACTGCACGAGGAGCTGGATGACAGTGGTGTTGAGCAACTGATTGCAGATCGGGGTGAAGATGGTTATGAAGATGTGGATACCTTTCTCGAACACGATGCCCTGGCCGGGCTGGATCTGGAGATCGACGTTGATATTATCAGTGACTGGTTCAATGTGCTGACGGCAACCCGTGTGGGGCGCGGTCAGGCACAGTTGGAAAGTCTCTTCAGGCGGGGAATTGAATCGCAGCAGGTGATCTCCCGGGTGCGCATCCGCCGGCCGCTGTAGTGCCTGGCCAGTAACGGTTTAACCGCATAGAGATAGCGATTACACACTAAACTGGCACGTAGATTGATTTGCTTCCTTGTCCGTCGTTATCAGCTTGATAAGCGTACTAAAAAGATATTATAAGTAATGTTTTCTGCTAGGATAACGGGCATTGCAAGATCAGGGCTTAGGTATGCGTAACACGTTGTTACTCAGGAAAGATTCTACCGATGGCGATAGCTGGCGCTGGTTGCGGCTGGATAACGATGGCCAGCCGCAGGGCAGTATTCATGCCGGTTCGCTTGCCGATGTCGCCGCTGAGACCGGTGGTCAGCGTGTGGTAGTGTTGGCGCCCGGGGCAGACTGCCTGTTGACACGGGTGAATATTCCGGGGCGCAGCCGGCAGAAACTGCTGCGTGCTGCTCCCTATGTGCTGGAGGAGCAGCTGTCCGAGGAAGTGGACAATCTGCATTTTGCCGTCGGTGCGTCCATGGACGAGGGTGAATGGCCGGTGGCGGTCATTAGCAAGAAATATATGGAGTCACTGTTGGCAGCCATTGCCGATGCCGGTTTGGATGTGCAGCAGGTTATTCCCGAGATACTGGCGATTCCGCATGCCGGCAATGAAACCAGTGTACTGGTCGAGCACGATATTGCACTGGTGCGCACCGGCAGTGTTTCCGGTTATGCCGCCGACAGTGACAACCTTGGCATGCTGCTGGCTCTGCAGAAAGTGGCGGAGGATGAACAACTGCCTGCATTGCACCTGTATGTACGGCAGGACAAACTGCAGCCGGATACCGCCGGGTTTGTAGGAGAAACACGGGTGGAGCCGTATGCAGGTGATCCGTTGACCGTGTTCGCGCAGGGGCTGGATGCAACGGCCATTAACCTGCTGCAGGGTGCATACAGTCGCGCCGGAGACTGGGCGCGCGTGCTCCGTCCCTGGCGCGCGACGGCGGCCTTGCTGGTGGCCGGTATACTGGTCAGCAGTGTCGTAACGGGGATTGATTACTATCGTCTCAGTCGCGAAAGTGAGCATCTGGGCGCACAGATTGAAGAGACCTTCAGGAAGGCACTGCCCGGGAGCAAACGGATTGTTAACCCGCGTGTTCAGATGCAACAACAACTGGACAGCTTGCAGCGAAGGACCGGTGCCGGCGGTGGTTTTCTGAGTCTGCTGGGCCAGTCCGGAGCTGTGCTGAAGGGGATGCAGGGTGTGCAAATCAGCAGTGCCAATTTCCGGGCCGGGAGACTTGATATGGATCTCGTCGTTGCCAATTTGCAATTACTTGACCAACTGAAACAGGCGCTGATGCAATCGGGGCGGCTGGATGTTGAAATCCAGTCGGCGACTACCGACAAGGATCAGCGTGTGCAAAGCCGTTTGCGCATCGGGGTAAAGGGCACATGAATGACTGGCTGGTGGATCTGGCACCGCGGGAGCGGGTGATGCTCGCTGCCGGCGCGGTGTTGCTGGTGCTGTTACTGCTGTATGTCCTGATATGGGCGCCGATTCGCTCCGGTTACCACTCACTTCAGGAAAGTGTCTCCGCGCAGCGCGAAACAGTACTGTGGATGCAGGGGAGTGCGCAGACCATCCAGCGCTTGAAAAGCAACGGTGGTGCCGTCGCAAAGGGACTGGGAGGACGTTCTCTGCTGTCTGTCACAGACAGTACGGCACGTGCCGGTGGTCTGGGTCCTGCCCTGAAGCGGGTTGAGCCGGAAGGTGGTAACAGTGTGCGCGTCTGGCTGGAGGGGGCGCCGTTTGATGTGCTCATTAAATGGTTGGGCACCCTCAGTACCCAGCACGGGGTTGATGCCAACAGTGTCTCCCTGGAACGGAACGAAGCGGACGGGCTGGTCGATGCACGCCTGACCCTGGAGGCGACGCCATAGTGCAACGTGCATGGCGGTTGCTTGCGCTTGGCGTTGCCGCTTATCTGCTGATACTCACGACCACGTTCCCGGCTGCACGTGTTACCGGAATGCTGGAGGAACGGGTGTCCGACCTGTCTATCCATGCAGTGTCCGGTTCAGTATTCTCGGGGCAAGCCGGCCAGGTTACCTGGCAGGATCTGGATCTGGGAGCTGTGCACTGGCAATTCAGACCTATGGCGTTACTGTTGGGAAGCATTGAATATCTGCTCGAACTGACTCATCCGGCCAATCATGGTCGGCTAATAGCCGGTGTGTCGCTGACCGGCCGTGTTTATGCGCAGGACCTGGAACTGGCGGTGTTGCCTGACCGGGTGCTCAATCACTACTCTCCGGTAGCAGTAACAACCAGCGGGGAACTGCTGCTGGCTTTTGAGGAAATTGATTTGGCTGATATGTTCTCTAATACAACGACCGGACAGCTTGCATGGCGGGATGCGGTCATCTTCGAACCCGTGGATATGGTGCTGGGTCAGCTGGAACTGGGTGTGCGGGGCACCGCTGAAGAACTTGTCGGCGAGGTCATCGAGGGCGGTGAACTCGGTGCATCCGGTGAAGTTTCCCTGTCACGGGATAACCGGTATTTAATCAGGCTGCTGCTGCAACCGGGTAATGACGTGAGTGCAGACACACTGGATATGCTTGAAGCTGCAGCGCAGATGCAGCCAAATGGTGACTATCTGATCGAGCAGTCGGGCCAGTTATAGCTCGTAGTGCTTCAACATGATAATTGCGAATTCAGTTAGCTTGTCAATGTTCACGGCAAGGCGCGCCTCGCAGGCAATGGCCATTGCTTTCGCACTGCGCCTTGCTGCGAAACACCACAGGGACGCTGAATCCGCAATTATCACCTTGTTAGAGCACTAGTACCACCAGGGCGCAGAGAGCGCAAAGTTATAACCCAATAAGGCAATGAATCCCACTTATCTTTAGTAATGGGGGAATAATGAGACCCTTCATGCAGCTGCCCCTGCAAAAAAGGCCCGGGCCTGTTCGGCATCCAGCTCTATTTGCCGTTTTAACAGCTCAAACGATTCAAACTTTCGTTCGGAGCGCAGTTTCTTCAGGAAACTGACCTGTACATGACGTCCGTAAATCTCACGGTCAAAGCCAAACAGATGAACTTCCAGCAACGCGCGGCTGCCATCGACGGTTGGCCGGGTACCGACATTCGCGACCCCGGGTATCGTCCTGTTGTCGATACCACGCATTTCCACGGCAAATACCCCGTCAACGGGAACCGCGGTTCGATGCAAAAAGATGTTCGCCGTCGGAAAACCGATCGTACGTCCACGCTTGTCACCATGTGCAATCCGGCCGCTCATCCAGTAAGGCCTGCCCAACAGCTTCTCTGCGCCGCTTAAGTCACCGTCGTTCAAGGCCACCCGAATGCGGGTACTGCTGACCCGGTGATTGCCGATGTTGAAGGTCTGCATGGTCACAACCGGAAATCCGTGCGTTTTCCCTGCCTGCTGCAGCAAGGAATAATCACCCGTGCGTCCCTTGCCAAAGCGGAAGTCGTCACCAACAACCAGGTATTTCACTGCCAACCCGTCAAGCATGATGCGCTGGATGAATTCGTTCGCTGTCAGACTCGCCAGGTAGGCGTTAAAACGCAGGCAGACCACCCGGTCAATACCGCAGTGCCGCAACACTTCTATCTTTTCCCGGAATCGTGTCAGCCGTGGCGGCGCTTCCTCCGGCATAAAATACTCGCGCGGCTGTGGCTCAAACGTAATCAGCGTTACCGGTAACTGGCGCTCCCTGCCCTGCACAGCCAGCTGCGCCAGCACCGTCTGGTGGCCAAGATGGATCCCATCGAAGCTGCCGATCGTTGCCGCACATCCCCGGTGTTCAGGGCGCAGATTGTGTAAACCACGAACCAGTTCCATCAGCGGAGACTGACCTCAATGACAAAATGGGGAAGTATAAATCATTCAAGCACAAGCGCTCTATCCATATAGTAATTACTCGCTATTATCATATGGATAGAGCACTAACCTTCATCATGCCGCTGCTGCAACAGATCCTTGATGCGCAGGCCGCAGAGCAACAAGGCGATGAAATAGCTGCCCGCCCCTGCCATGACCCACAGCAGCAGCCCGCTCACCCGCGACCAGACAGACCACTCCAGCCAGACCTGTACAGCAGGCATACCCAGAAACAATACACAACCGAGAGCCGTCGCTGCGAAACCTGTTTGCAGGAAAAAACGACGCCACCCTGATTCCGGCCGATAGACCTGCTTCTTTTTCAGCCAGTGGAACAGCAA
>JASJGW010000376.1:0-7250 GCA_033791305.1 Gammaproteobacteria bacterium
ATTACGGTACCGCTCAAAAGAGCGTCGAAGACCAGCTGTCAGCGGGGCTGGATGTGATTCTCGAGATTGACTGGCAGGGCGCCCGACTGGTGCGCGAGCTGCAGCCGGAGGCCGTCAGTATCTTCATCCTGCCGCCTTCCCTGGAGACACTGCAGCAGCGCCTCCAGGATCGCGGGCAGGATGATGATGAGGTTATTGCCCGTCGCATGCGCGACGCGGTGAGCGAGGTGTCGCATTATGACGAGTATGACTACCTGGTGATCAACGATGTCTTTCAGGCGGCGCTGGATGAACTGGCGGTTATAATGCGGTGTGGCCAGCTGCGCATGGCTCAACAGAACCGTCGCCATGCGGCCCTGCTGGCCGACCTGCTGGCGTCGGCAGGGTGATTCAGGTAGACTCGCACGTCCTTCTGATATATGTTCAGGTTTTTCGGAGAGTTACATGGCACGTGTCACGGTAGAAGATTGTCTCGACAAGGTGGATAACCGCTTTCAGCTGGTGCTGGTGGCAACCAAGCGTGCCCGACAGCTGGCCAATGGTGTTCAGCCACTGGTCGAATGGGAAAATGACAAGCCTACCATTGTGGCCTTGCGGGAAATTGCTGAAGGGCTGATTGGTCCATCAATTCTGGATGAGCCGATACATACGGTATTTGAAGAAGAGGAAACAGAAGAGCAAGCCGAAGCCGGGGCCGAAGATAAGGCCGTGGTCGAGACAGAAGCGACACCGGCAGCTGCAGCAGACGAACCGCCAAAAGCCGAAAGCTGATTCAGACCCCACTCTCCCGTGTGCGGGTGCAGGCTGTTTTGCCCTGATTATCGACTACCCGCACCATTGACAGCATGAGCACGGTGCCTCTTGCCACTGGCCTGCTTCTCCCTGGCGATGAACGTCGTCTTATTCGCTACTGCTCTATAACCGGTTGCGGCAAATTATTGTCGGGACGGTTAATGCGTTATAGTTTTATCATCTGAAACAGACTCCTTCATAAACGTCTATGGCAACCAGACCGGATACCGCTGCAGAGAACGGCTCGCGTTTCCTGATCAGTGATTTGTGCAAGATGCTGGAATCCTACCTGGACGAGGAACAGGTGCAGGACGTCTACCGCGCCTATTTATTTGGCGCGGAAGCACACGAAGGCCAGCACCGGCTCTCCGGTGAGCCCTACATCTATCATCCCATCGCAGCCGCACGCATCCTTGCTGAATTGCGGTTGGATCACAAAACAATCGTGGCAGCCATTCTGCATGATGTGATTGAAGACACGCCGACGGCCAAGGAACAGATTGTCTCCGCGTTCGGTTCTGAAGTTGCGGAACTGGTGGACGGGGTCAGCAAGCTGACTCAGATAGAATTCGAGAGCCCGGCAGAGGCCCAGGCAGAGAATTTTCGCAAGATGATCCTGGCAATGGTACGTGATATCCGCGTCATCCTGGTGAAGCTGGCTGATCGTCTGCACAATATGCGCACGCTGGGTGTGATGCGCCCGGAAAAACGCCGGCGCATTGCACGCGAGACACTGGATATCTACGCGCCGATTGCCAATCGGTTGGGCATCAACGCCGTGCGTGTGGAGCTGGAGGATCTGGGTTTTGCGGCGCTGTATCCATTGCGCTACACGGTGCTGAAAAAGGCTGTACACGAGGCGCGCGGGCATCGTAAGGAGGTATTGAACAAGATCGAGACAGCGATAAAACGCCGGGTTCAGCAGGAGGGCCTGCAGGGGCGCATACTCAGTCGTGAAAAACACCTTTACAGTCTGTATCGCAAGATTCGTGACAAGACCCTGTCCTTTGAAGAAATCTACGATGTCTATGCCTTCCGCATTGTTGTCGATGAAATAGACACCTGTTACCGGGCACTGGGGATCATGCACAATCTATTCAAACCGGTACCGGGCAAGTTCAAGGACTATATAGCTATTCCAAAGGCAAACGGCTACCAGTCATTGCACAGCATTCTGTTCGGACCCTATGGTGTCCCGATTGAAGTCCAGATTCGTACCGGGGACATGGACAAGATTGCAGAGTCTGGCGTGGCGGCACACTGGGTGTACAAGAGCAGCGAAGAAAAGGTTGACCAAATGCATGCCGGTGCGCGCGAATGGCTGCGTGAGCTGCTGGAGATGCAGACACATGCCGGTGATTCGCTGGAATTTCTCGAAAACGTCAAGCTCGACCTGTTTCCCGATGCCGTCTATGTCTTTACGCCTGCCGGTGAAATCATGAAATTGCCGCACGGTGCGACCGTGATTGATTTCGCCTATGCAGTGCATACCGATGTCGGTGATACCTGTATTGCTGCCAAGATTGACCGGCAACTGGTGCCACTGCGTACCGTGTTGCATAGCGGGCAGACGGTCGAAATTGTGACTGCGGCCGGTGCCCATCCGAGTCCGGCATGGCTGAGTTTTGTCGTGTCTGCCAAGGCGCGTTCCAATATTCGTCACTATCAAAAGAACCTGAAACGTGAAGAGGCGGTTGAGCTCGGCCGCCGTATGCTGGAACGTGCGATGGGTGTGTTTGAAACGTCTGTTGACAAGGTCTCCAGCAAGCGCTTGCATGCCTTGCTTAAAGACTATCATCTGAAAACAGAGGAAGACCTGCTGCTTGAAATCGGCATGGGCCGGCGGCCCTCGGTACTGGTGGCACAGGCACTTGCACCAATAGATCACGGTGATGCATCCAGTGGTGAAACAGCCGTGCAGCTGCCGCTGGTGATCAAGGGCAGCGAGGGTATGGTGACGCGCTTTTCCAAATGCTGTCGTCCCATTCCGGGTGACCCGGTAGTCGGGGTTATTACCGGTGGTCGTGGCATGATGATTCATACCCAGGCCTGCAGAAACATTGCTGATGACAAGTATCCAGCGGAGAACTGTATCGATGTTCAATGGGAGCCGGGTCTGGATGAAGAGTTTCCCGTGGAGGTCAGTGTGATTGTCGAGGACCGTCGGGGGGTGCTGGCGAGGGTCGCGACCGTTATCGGAAACGCGGACTCAAATATAGAGAATGTCGGCATTGAAGAAGGTGACGGGTTGAGCAACAATCTGTTATTCACACTGACAGTGCATAACCGTCAGCATCTGGCCAGAGTCATGCGCCGTGTGCGCAGTCTTCCTGCTGTCATCAAGATCACCCGGACCAAGGGCTGAGTTTAGCCATCTTCCGGGTCGCTTTTTTTTAGTCACCACTGTATCAATGAGGACAAGTCATGCCCCGTGAAATTATCCAGACCAGCCGCGCGCCGCAGGCGATTGGTACCTACTCCCAGGCAGTACGTAGCGGTAATACTGTTTACATGTCCGGACAAATTCCGTTGGTACCGGAATCCATGGAACTGGTTGATGGTGACATGGAAGCCCAGATCAGGCGGGTTTTTGATAATCTGTCGGCCGTGGCGGAGGCTGCGGGTGGCTCTCTGGCAGATGTCGTCAAACTGAATGTATTTCTCCCGGATCTCGGTCACTTTACCCTCGTCAACGCGGTGATGGCCGAGTATTTTCAGCCACCATATCCTGCCCGGGCAGCAGTTGGTGTTGTGGCATTGCCCAGGGGTGCACTGGTGGAAATGGATGCAGTGATGGAGTTGGGTGAGTAACAACCCTGTGTTGTGGTGAGTTCTGTGATTACCTGAATAGTTAGTGATTTCTTCACACCTCTTTAAAATTTGCCTGAAAAAACCGACAATCTTGATCAAATCCCTGTGACGGTGCTCAAGGGTGTCGGCGTGCGGGTGGCGGAACGCCTGGAACGGCTGCGCATGCGGACCGTTCAGGACGTACTGTTTCATTTACCGTCACGCTATGAAGATCGTACCCGCGTGATGCCGATGGGTGCCTTGCGTCCCGGTCAGTTTGCGGCGGTGGCTGGTGAGGTCGAGCTTGCAGAGGTGCGGTTTGGTCGGCGGCGTTCATTGCTGGTGCGTATCAGCGACGGGACGGGTGCGTTGATACTGCGTTTTTTCCACTTCAGTGGAGCACAGCAGGCCGGTTTCGAACGTGGCAAGCAGATTCGCTGTTACGGGGAAATACGTGGCGGCGCAGGTTCCCTGGAAATGATACATCCCGAGTACCGCCTGATGACGGCGCCTGATGCGGTGGTTGAGGAACAGCATCTGACACCTGTATATCCTGCAACGGAAGGCGTGCACCAATTGACCTTGCGGTCTCTCACCGGGCAGGCGCTGGAGTTTCTGGACGGCAGTCAGGCTAACGGTGCTGGTTGTTTGATCGATTGGCTGCCGTCCGAGCTGGTCAGTTCTTTCAGGATGTCTTCTCTGCAGGCCGCACTGCATTATGTGCATCGTCCGCCACCGGCTGCGTCGATTGAGATGCTGGCTGCCGGCAGGCATCCGGCTCAGCAAAGACTGGCCTTTGAAGAACTGCTGGCGCACCATCTGAGTTTGCGGCGAGTGCGCCTGCGTGCCGAACATAGCTCGGCCATTTCTTTTGCCGGCAAGCATGAACTTGTGGATACCTTTATCAAGATGTTGCCGTTCAGACTGACCACGGCACAAAACAGGGTTATCAACGAACTTCAACAGGATCTGTCACGGCCGCACCCGATGGCGCGCCTGGTGCAGGGTGATGTTGGCTCCGGTAAAACGGTGGTTGCAGCCTGTGCGGCCCTGACCGTGGTACCGGCCGGTTACCAGGTCGCCTTGATGGCGCCCACCGAACTGCTGGCTGAACAGCATTTCCGCAGTTTCTGCGACTGGCTGCAGCCTTTGGGTATCCAGGTTGTCTGGCATGCCGGGAAATCGAAGGGTAAGGCACGTCAGTCTGCCTTGCAGGCGATCAGTAGCGGGGCAGGTGCGATTATCGTTGGCACGCATGCCCTGTTTCAGGAGGAGGTGGAGTTTGCCAGTCTGGGGTTGGTGATCATTGACGAGCAACATCGTTTTGGCGTGCACCAGCGACTGGCATTGCGTGCTAAAGGCTGTCAGCAAGGGTTGCGGCCGCATCAACTGGTGATGACGGCGACACCGATTCCACGCACGCTTGCCATGACGGTCTATGCCGACCTGGATACCTCGGTCATTGACGAGTTGCCGCCCGGGCGGCAACCGGTGAAGACCGTGGCTATCAGCCAGGACCGGCGTGATGAAGTCATACAGTCAGTACGCAAGGCCTGTGCCGCCGGGCAACAGGCCTACTGGGTTTGTACCCTGATTGAAGAGTCTGATGCCTTGCAATGTCAGGCTGCCGAGAAGACGGCGGAATTCCTTGATGAATGTTTGCCGGAGGTTCGCATTGGACTGGTGCATGGTCGGATGAAGGCGGCACAAAAGGAAACAGTCATGGCGGCATTCAAGGCGGGGACGCTTGATCTGCTGGTAGCGACGACCGTGATTGAAGTCGGGGTTGATGTCCCGAATGCCGCGCTGATGATTGTCGAGAATCCCGAGCGACTGGGATTGGCACAGCTGCACCAGCTGCGCGGCCGTGTCGGTCGTGGCAGTCTGCAGAGTAACTGTGTGTTGTTATACCAGCCACCCCTGTCTGACTCCGGGCGTGAGCGACTGGCCGTGCTGCGGGAAACCAGTGACGGCTTTGAGATCGCACGTCGTGACATGGAAATTCGAGGGCCCGGTGAAGTGCTGGGGACGCGCCAGACAGGCGAGATGCAATTCCATATTGCCGATTTGCTGCGAGACGAGGCACTGTTGATATCCGTGGAACAGGCGGCTGGCCAACTGTTGGCACAGGTGCCGGAGAATGTCTCTCCATTGATTCGTCGCTGGCTGGGTGAGGCGGTAGAGTACGGGGAGGTTTGATGCCCGGACGATGCATTCCCGATGTGGTATTTAATTGTAACCCTGCAAGGTATTCATACTACGGCAACCGGCACGCAATCATGCGATAATCCTGCCCGCTGCAACTGCATACAGAATGAATAATTGAATACTGTAAACTCGAACAATCGTGCTACCCGCTGGAAACCGCACCGCTGCTTCCTGCGCAGCAGCATACCCGCCGGCCTGTCTGACTGGTTGCTTGACAGGGCGTCATTGACCCGGCGCCTGCAGCAGCTGTGCCCCGGGAAATTCAGGGTGCAGGTATTGTCGCAGGTCCGGGATAGGCCCCGCCTGGATGAGGCCCAGGTGCTGGGCATGCAGCACCGGGAAATGGCCATTGTCAGGCAGGTACTGCTGTTGTGTGGCAGGAATCCCCGGGTCTATGCGCGGACGGTTATACCGGTTACGTCACTGCGTGGTAAATTGCAGCGCCTTGCCGGCCTCGGCACGCGGCCATTGGGCGGTGTGTTGTTTGCAGATCCCGGTATGCGCCGCGGTATCGTTGAACTGGCAGAGATTTTGCCGGGACAGGCCGTGTTTGCGGCCGCCACCGGTCATATGCGGCAACGGCCTGCAGCCATCTGGGGCAGGCGCTCGGTGTTCAGGATATCCGGCAAGCCGTTACTGGTCAGTGAAATATTTTTATCCGATTTTCCGGCTGACAGGCCGGTGGTACCCTGCTGGAGAAGTCGATGAGAAATGTGATTGTCTGTTTGCCGGCGATGGATCCAGTGTAGAACGATGACTATGCCTTCTTTGAAACGCGCTCGTCTGCGTGATTATGCCAGTTTGATGCGACTGGACAAGCCGATAGGTATTTTTCTGCTGTTATGGCCAACACTCTGGGCCTTGTTGATAGCCAGTGGCGGAGAGCCGGACCTGAAGATAGTGCTGATATTTGTAGCAGGTGTCATCCTGATGCGTTCTGCTGGTTGCGTTATTAATGATTATGCCGATCGCGACTTTGATCGCCATGTGTCGCGTACCCAGAATCGGCCACTGACGACCGGTCGGGTAACTACGGAGGAGGCGAAGGTACTGTTTGCTGTCTTGTGCCTGCTTGCATTCGTGCTGGTACTGCAGCTGAACCTACTGACGATCGGTTTGTCCGTAATCGGTGCGCTGCTGGCAGCCAGTTACCCGTTTACGAAGCGGGTTACCCATCTGCCACAGGTGTTCCTGGGTATTGCATTTGGCTGGTCGGTACCAATGGTCTTTGCCGCACAAACCGGCAGTGTGCCGCAAATAGCCTGGCTGATGTTTGTGGCCACTGTGTTGTGGGCGACCGCCTACGACACATGTATGCAATGGTCGACCGTGAGGATGACCGGGTACTGGGACTGAAATCGACAGCAATACTGTTTGGCGAGTTTGACCGACAGATCATCGGGATCATCCAGGTCATGTTGCTGGTCTGTCTGTTAATGATTGGCTACCAGGCAGAACTT
>JASJGW010000377.1:0-10776 GCA_033791305.1 Gammaproteobacteria bacterium
GCAATGATACCGACACGGAAACCCTGTGCCTCCAGCAGCCGGCCGATAACAGCCATGCCGAAGGATGGCTGATCAACGTAGGCATCACCGGTGACGATGATGATGTCGCATGCATCCCAGCCGAGCGCATTCATCTCAGTCCGGGACACAGGCAGAAAGTCGGCAGTGCCATAACACTCGGCCCAGTACTTCGGGTAGTCGTAGAGGGCAATATCAACCTTGGGGATGGCGCTGACGGACATGGGGGTTTCCTGAGTTTGAAGCTATTTTACAGGAAAAGCCTGTTTAAATATTAAATTAGTGCGCCGGGGTAGATACCTAAATGGCCTGCATGAGTTCTGCGGGGATATCATAGCCGGCCTGCTCCATGCCGTGCAGGATCAAGGCGACCGCCTGTTCCAAGGCAAAACGGTCCGTGTTAAGGACGAGGTCATAGTCGCTGCAGTCATCGATGCCTTCCCCGTAGAGTTGTTCCAGGTAGTCGGCACGCTGACGGTTGACCGTCACAACGCGCTCCCTGGCTACCTCGATGTCGAGTTCTTCACGCTCGGCAACCCGTTGTGCGCAGACATCCAGACTGCCAATGATGCGGACACGGAAGGTCCGGTTGGGACCGAGGATCAGATGGGCCCCACGGCCGACGATGACCCCCCCTTTCTTCGAGATATTCAGGACAACCTTCACCAGGTAGTGCAGGTAGCGTTCCTTGGGAAAAGACTTGCCCTTGAAAAAGGCCTTCCATGGAAGGGTACTGACGTGCTCGAGGTTCTCGTCGAGCCTTTCTACCAGTTTGATATCCACGTCGGCGCGTTGTGCCACACCTTCGAGGATTGAGCGGTCACAACAACGTACTTCCAGGCGATCGGCAAGCGCCTCGGCAATGCGTTTGCCAAGTGAACCGTAGCCGCGCGAAACTGTCACCACGTAGCCTGCCTTGCGGGCCTGCGCCGCCTTCTCTTCCGCTGCCTTGCGCTCCCTCGCCAGTTCGACACCAATCAGCGCCTCGATCAGGCGTTCTACACTGCATTTCATAATGTCACCCGTATTGTTGAAAGTACATTTTACAGGATCACGGTGAGCGGATCTCTCTTTGCAGAGCATATTTTGGAAGTGTGGCCTTCTCGGAACAGGCGTCCCTGTCAGCGATCACGGGCATTCACGGCCACATCGTTCACAGCGGTTATTCACTCCTCTCAATGAAGAGGAGATAAATCCCGGGATTGGCGGTAGGCTAATCGACTATGCACTGGATCAACCTGACACTACTCTCCGCCTTTTTCCTGGCCACGGCAGATACCCTGTCGAAACGTTATCTCAGCCATTACCGGCCAGGAGAACTGGTACTGGTGCGGTTCGGGGTTGCCGGCGCGCTGTTGCTGCCGCTGTTGTTGTGGCAACCCTGGCCGTCGCTGTCACCGGCCTTCTGGGGCTGGATGGCCGTGGCCTTGCCCCTGGAGTTACTGGCCATGTGGCTGTATATGCAGGCCATTCGCACATCACCCCTGTCACTGACCCTGCCTTACCTTGCCTTTACGCCCGCATTCAATACGGTGACGGGGTATGTAGTGCTTGGAGAAACCGTCACCTGGGCCGGCCTTTCGGGAATCATGCTGGTCGTGCTCGGTGCCTGGCTGTTAAACATGGAGGCCGCACAGAATGGCACGGGGCTGAATTTCCTGGCACCGTTTCGCGCCATCACTCAGGAGCCAGGCTCGCGCCTGATGCTGATCGTGGCAGCAATTTACAGCCTGACCTCGGTGACGAGCAAGGGTGCGCTGCTACATGCCAACCCGGCTTTTTTCGGGCCATTCTATTTTGTGGTACTCGGTGTTGCGTCTGCAGTTTTGTTCACACCCCGCGATGTATCGAGCTGGCGAGCACCGGTGAATCATCCCTGGGCACATCTGGGTATCGGTGTATTCATGGCCGGCATGGTGGTAACCCACTTTTATGCCATCGAGCATATCGAGGTGGCGTACATGATCGCGGTAAAACGCACCAGCCTGTTATTCGGCATATTGTATGGCGCATGGTTGTTCAATGAGACGGGGATAGGGAAAAACCTGGTTGCAGGCGTCCTGATGGTACTGGGTGTGTATTTGATTGTCGTGTAACAGCGGTCCGACACGCCGCATGATCATACTCAATGGTAACCGGCCTTGCTTAACGGGTATTGTTCATTGAGCCAGGCATGTACAAAACCAACACGCACACCTGAATTGATACTGGCCAGCAACGGTGAGAATATCCTTTCTATTTCTTCACGTGCATGAATCAGACATTGTGACAGGGACCAGTCTATGTCCATCCCCATGCTGTTCGCCTGTTCGGCGCGCTGCTCCGGACTGGCGGCAAAATAGGGTGAGCCGGGCATACCCAGCAGCAGCGCCAGGGCAATATTCATTTCTATCGGGACATCCATCCTGCCATGGCCGGTATCAGCCGTCACACTTTTGCTCCCTAGCGCACCTCGCACCAGTTCAATGGCAGTTGTTATATCGTTCGGTGCATCGCCATCCAGCTGGAGCAAATGCTGCTGGTAATTGCCAATTTGCCTGGCCATACCATGGCTATACTGTTCCCGCACCAGTCCCAGGTAGGTTGCCAGCTGGTAGGCCCGGATCCCGCCTGAAAAAACACCCCGGCAGGATGGATCGATATCCTTTGCAGCGTATGTCGTTTCGAGCGGGTCAGCAAGCCGGTCAAGGTAATCGATCGGTAACACTGCCAGACTGTAAACACTGATGTTAATTCTGTTATTGAACATATAATTCCTGTACAGATTGCGCTGACTGTAAATATCTGCCTTTGCGGTCGCCACACAGTAATCTATACTTGGTATGATCTGCTAATCAGTTGATGCCAAAGACTAGTCATCAGACACCGGGACAAACAACCGATGGAAATACCTGCGGATGTCACCACTCTCAGCAGCATAGCCGCTTTGATTGCACAGACCCTGCAAAACCGGGGATATGACCCGGCGCCGCTGTTCACCGCAGCCGACATCAACATCGAGGACAGCCGCAACCCGAACGCCCGTATTGCTACGATCAAAATGCAGGAACTGTGGCGGCTGGCACTTGTGGCGACCGGTGACCCCGCTTTTGGCCTGGTGGTCGCGCAACACTTTCAGCCGGCCGTACTGCATGGCCTTGGATTTGCCTGGCTGGCCAGCGATACCCTGCATGATGCCCTCGGGCGACTGGTAAAATATTCACACCTGATTAATGTACTGCCCGATTTCCAGCTGGAAAACGTCCATGACGCGGTTGATCTGGTCGTCAAAGTGCCGAACCTCGGACCGGGCTTTGTGTATGCGTCAACGGATGCGGGTCTGGCCATATTTCTGCGCATGTGTCAGATCACGGCCGGTACCCGGATCATGCCGGTTCATGTCGCCATGCAGCGTCCGGAACCTGTAGACAAAACCGCCTATGAAGACATGTTCGGCCCTTCCATTGAATACGCGGCACCGGCACATCGTTTGAGTTTTGACGCTGTGCTGGTAAACACCCCGCTGACAACTGCACACCCGGAGCTGGCCCGGTTAAATGACCAGACAGTGATCGATTACCTGGCACGCTGTGAACACAGTAGTCTCACCATGCAGGTGCGTGCCGGAATCATCGAACAGCTACCCAATGGCAGGCCCAACCAGGAAGACATTGCCCAGACATTAAATACCAGCCTGCGCAGCCTGCAGCGGAAACTGAGGGATGAAGACACGAATTTCAAAGCATTATTGAATGAAACCCAGCAGGACCTTGCCCTGCAATATATCCGGGACTCCAACCGCACCATTGGCGAGATTACCTATCTGCTGGGGTTTTCCGAGCCCAGCAATTTCACACGGGCATTTAAACGCTGGACGGGGAAATCCCCCGGGGAATTCAGATTGCACGATTGAAGCCCCCCACCCTGAGCCGTTAGCGGTTATTCCTCAACCTTGTTACGCTCCTGCAAGATCCTTTCGTAGACCTCTTGCCTGTGTACCCCAACTTCCCGGGGTGCATTAATGCCAATCCGGATTTGACCACCCTTGATACTCAGCACGGTCACCGAGACATCATCACCTACCATCAACGTTTCGTTGACCCTTCGCGTCAAAATCAACATTAGCTTTACCTCCATCGCTTGCATAATTTCCCTGCCTGGGAAACCTACTGGGAATTATGCGGAGACAAATAAAAAACGTAGCTATCTTATTATGCCATTCTGTTATCAGGCGATGACAAATGCGCAGGACGGGTAAGGCGCCGCGTAGCTGCCGGAGGTATGATGCTGGCAGGTGACCGATTTTATTCCAGTCGCGATGCCAGGATAAAGGTTTCCAGTCTTTTCATCTCCACCTGTTTGAGGCCGATGAACTGTACACCCACCTGATACAGGTCCTGTGCAAGTCGTTCGGTGTGAATAATCCTCGCGCTGGTCATTATTGATGCCGCACGCTTGTCTTCTGTATACAGCCTGAAATGAATTTCAATATAGGCATCCAGCACCACCCCGAGCGGGGCCTGGTCATCCGGAAATATGATGTCAACCGTATGCTGGTTACAGCTGAACTTCACACCACCACAGGACAGGTCATGTATCAGGGCAGCGTTCATTTCGCCACCGGCAGGTCCGACTTCACACGGAATCTCTGCTCTGGTACGCAAATACTTCCTGTCACTGCGCAGGTGCTGTTGTGTTTCCTTATTTAGCTTCACCGGGGTCACGATATCTATTCAAGCGTCTGTGCGTCACATTCAGACGCGAATTTATGCTCCAGCCAGATAAAGGTCAAGCCGGGAACACTTCGATCAGGACTATTTTAGCCCGACAATTACCCGGAAACCGCTTACTTCATGGGCGATACCGTGTTTGCCGGGCAATAACAGGAGCCACCCCGGCGAACTTTTGAAAAGCCCTCTGCAGAGCCAACCGGATCATCCTGCACAGCATTGGCGTAGCTGTCTGCCGCATACCCGTCATCAACCCATTCCCGGACATATCCCAACATGTCATAAAGGCCAGGCACTCGGTTTACTTCTGGCAACCGGTTGAGATATATTACCTTAACTATTGATAAACCATGTATATTTATCAAGCTCTTCTAGCTGTCTCGGGCGCAGGCCGCACTGCCCGGCCGGGCGTATTTTTCTGGGATCGCACTATCAACAGTTGCCCGCGGTTCTGGTAGAGTTACCCGCAATTAAGCACACGAAAACATGACCATCTCTATGAACCGTCCCCATAACCACCTCATGAAGGCAGGCCATAGCCGCGGCTGGCACCTTATCGTACTGCTTGCACTCTGGTTCGGGCTGTTATCCTGCTCCAGCACGCCACCCTCCCCGACCGATGCAGTAGCAGGACTGGATTACGGACTGCTGGCCACCACCCCGGAAGCGCCGATCCTGTACGGGGAGCGCATCAAGCCGATACTGGAGCGCCGCTGCGTGGTCTGCCATGGCTGCGTGGATGCACCCTGCCAGCTCAAACTCTCCTCACACGAGGGTCTGGCGCGTGGCGCCAGCAAGGAACGGGTCTATGATGGTGGGCGCATACTGGCTGCAGAACCTACCCGCCTGTTTATCGACGCAAGCAGTACCGCAGAATGGCGCACAAAGGGATTTCATGCGGTGCTGGCTGAAGATGCGCCTGACAGGGAAGAAAATCTGCAGCAATCCGTGATGTATCAAATGCTGCGTCTGAAGCAACTCCATCCGCAGGCCCGTACCGGCATGTTGTCGGCTGATCTCGACATCAGGCTCAACCGCGACCAGGTATGTCCCAAACGGGATGAATTCGACAAATTCTCGAAAAAACACCCGCTATGGGGCATGCCCTATGCCATGCCCAACCTGAGTGATACGGAATACCGGATGCTGGTGCAATGGCTGGCGCAGGGCGCACCGGAACCACCGGCCACACAGCCATCCGAACCGGCTGCATTGCAAATAAAAGACTGGGAGTTGTTTTTTAACGGACAAACCAGCAAGCAACAACTCGTCAGCCGCTACCTGTACGAACACCTGTTCCAGGCCCACCTGCATTTCGAAAATACCGGGACACGTGAATTTTACCGGCTGGTGAGATCCTCCACACCACCCGGACAGCCGATCCAGGAGATCGCAACAACACGGCCGTCTGATGATCCGGGTACAGCACCCTTCTATTACCGCCTGCGCAACTATCACTCCAGCGTTGTTGCCAAGAGTCATATGGTCTATGAGCTATCCGCACAACGCATGGCACGTTACCGGGAACTGTTCCTGGCACCGGATTACAGTGTCACCGAATTACCTTCCTATGAACCGCATGTTTCATCCAACCCGTTCGTGGCATTCAGGCCAATCCCGATCAGATCGCGCTACCGCTTTCTGCTGGATGACGCTCACTTTATTATCGTGGGCTTCATCAAGGGACCTGTGTGCCGCGGCCAGATCGCACTGAATGTCATTGAAGACCAGTTCTGGGTGGTCTTTATTGATCCGGACAAGGAACTGTCCTCTAACCACCCGGAATTTCTCGATGAGAATGCAAAATATCTGGAACTGCCCTCGGAGAAGGGTAACGTCATCCGGATTATAAAGGCCTGGAATGAATATGCCGGCTACCAGCGCGATTACATGAATGCAAGGCAGGCCTGGTTCGAGAAAATGCCGGAGCAGGACATCGATTCTGCCATGAAATACATTTGGGACGGAGACGGTACCAACCCAAACGCCGCACTCACCATTTTCCGCCATTTTGACAGCGCATCGGTACGCAACGGTTTTGCCGGCGACTTTCCGGAAAGCGCCTGGGTCATCGACTATCCGTTACTGGAACGCATCCATTACCTGCTGGTTGCCGGTTTCAATGTGTATGGCAATGCCGGACATCAGCTGATTACGCGCCTGTACATGGATTTCCTGCGCATGGATGGTGAAGATAATTTTCTTGCCTTTCTGCCTGTCGGCAAGCGCAAGGAAATCATGGATTCCTGGTATGTCGGCATCCGCACCGGCATGGATGAACGTATCGGCGGACACATGGAGTGGCTGGATGTGGAAGTCGTCACCGGCTATCAAAGCGATGATCCGCAACGGGAGCTATACAACCACCTCGGAAACCGGCTGGGGCCACTGACAGGCGGTCCCTATTATCTGGATCGCTGCGAACAGGCGACCTGCACTGACGCGCAAACCGGCACCATTGAACAGCAGGCCGACAGCGCCATGCATACAATCGCCGGTATCAAGGGAGAGACCCTGAGGGCCTTTCCCGATGTTGCCTTCGTTCGCATTAAAACAACCAGTCCGGAAACAGACCTTGCCTATACGCTGATACGCAACAAGGCCTATCTGAGTGTCACCTCCCTGCTCGACAACGAGAGCAAGCGTGACCAACGTGACTATGCACATGACACGCTGACCGTGGTCAGGGGACTGGAAGGCTCATATCCGAACTTTTTCTTTGTAGTGGCGCCTGAAGAACTGGAGGACTTTGCCCGTCGTTACATCAATATCCAGACACGTGACGACTATGAGCGCTTTGTCGGTATCTACGGTATACGCCGCACCAATGACAGCTTCTGGGAAACGGCAGACTGGTTCCAGGATAAATATGCCGAACAGGAACCCGTCCTGTCCGGCCTGTTTGATTTAAACCGCTATGCAAACCGGTAGCTAGGCGACCTGTACAGGAATGGCGTTACGCGTATCTTTAATACGGTTGCTGACGTCGAGATAAATCAGGGTGGGTTTGAATGCGGCCGCTTCCTGTTGTGACAGGACCGCATAGGTGCAAATAATAATCCGGTCACCGGGTTTGGCCTTGTGTGCGGCGGCACCGTTAACGGAAATGATCCCGGACTGCTCCTCGGCCCGAATGGCGTAGGTGGTAAATCGCTCACCATTATTGAGGTTGTAAATCTGGATCTGCTCGTACTCGCTGATATTGGCAGCTTCCAGCAGTGCACCATCAATAGCACAGGAACCTTCGTACTCCAGCTCTGCGTGCGTGACATTGGCATGGTGCAGTTTGGATTTTAACAGGGTAATTTGCATAAACCGGTACGACCCCTCCAGAAACGAAGCGTAATTATGCTGACTCTGGCATTAGACTGCAAGGAGATCTGTATAGTTATTGAATTAGATACATGCTCTAAGTGACTGATATAACGATATTGTCAATCAGGCGCGTCGTCCCCAGCGTAGCGGCCGCCAGCACAATCAGTTCAGTCGCATCCGGGGCCGGTACGCGCAGGTCACCACGCTGCCTGATGCTGACGTAGTCCGGATTGAAACCCGCCTCTGACAAACTGTCCAGGGCGGACTGTTCCATCGCTGCAAGGTCGCCCTCCCCCCCTTCAAGGGCTGTCTTCACCTCGTTCAACACCTGGTAAAGCCGGATAGCTGTAGCGCGTTCAGTCGCATTCAGATAGCCATTCCGCGAACTCATGGCGAGTCCGTCCGCTTCACGCACGATCTCCGCACCCTGTATCTCGATGGGCATACACAGATCACGGACCATGCGCCTTATCATAACGAGCTGCTGGTAATCCTTTTCACCGAACACCGCAATATCCGGCTGTACCCTGTTAAACAGTCCTGTCACAACCGTCGCAATACCGGTGAAAAAACCGGGCCGGGACCAGCCACACAAATCACCTTCAAAACCGGGCACCTCGACACGCGTCACCTGCCCGGGGTCCCCGCCATAGATTTCCTGCACATCCGGCACAAACAGCAAATCAGCCGCTTCATCCTGCAGCGCAGCCTTGTCGGAATCAAGCGTTCGCGGGTAGGTCGCATAGTCTTCGTTCGGTCCGAATTGCATCGGATTTACAAAAATGCTCACCACGACGTAATCGGCAATTGCCCGTGCCTGCCGAACCAGTTGCAGGTGACCGGCATGCAAATTACCCATAGTCGGTACAAAGGCGATGCGCTGCCCCTGTGCACGTTGAGCCCTGATACGCTCACGCAATGTTGTCGTTATCGTTAGCGTTTCCATTGATGCCATCAATAACTGTGTTCGCTTGTCGGGTAACTGCCCGCTTTCACTGCTGCCACATAGGCTGCAACCGCACCATGAATACTGCCGTTTTCCTGCAGGAAATCTTTCACGAAGCGCGGGTGATATTCGGTCATCATGCCGAGCATGTCATACAGCACCAGCACCTGACCGTCACAGTCAGGCCCGGCACCGATACCGATAACAGGCATGCTGACGGACCCGGTAACCCGTGCAGCCAGGACTGCCGGGATACATTCGATCACCAGCATGCCTGCCCCGGCATTTTCCAGTGCCGTGGCATCGGCCAGTAGCGCTGCAGCACCAGCTGCATCGCGGCCCTGCACCCGGTAACCACCATATTCCTCAACTGATTGCGGCAATAAGCCAATGTGCCCGCACACGGGTATGTCGTGCCTGACCAGGTGTTCGACGACAGCGGCCCTGCCGGTACCGCCCTCCAGCTTGACCATATGCGCCCCACCCTCATCCACCAGGCGCCGGGCATTGGCAAGTGCCTGAGCGGGGGTTTCATAACTCCGGTAGGGCAGATCGACAACCCGGTAAGCCGACCGACCGACCCGCGCAACGTTCGCGGCATGGTGCAACATGTCATCCATGGTCACCGGCACAGTCGACTCATATCCCATGAGCACCATACCCAGCGAGTCACCGATAATGAACATATCGACCCCGGCAGCCTCGAGCACGCGGGTAAAGCTGGCATCATAGGTCGTCAGACAGGCAATCTTCTCGCCGCGCTGCTGCATCGCTAGCAGGGCGGCAAGTGTAACCGGTGTTTCCTGCGGTGTATCTGCCATCATGATCTGTCTACTGTCACCCGTATACAGCCAGGTAGTGTCCGTCCTTAAAGAATAACTCTCGCCAAGACGCCAAGATCGCAAAGTTATAATCTATTGTTATCAAAAACATACTAAAGTTATTTCTTGGCGTCTTTGCGACTTTGCGCCTTGGCGAGAGAAATTACAGCGTTTATGGATGGGAACCAGGTAGTTAACCTGGCCGTGTATCAAATAACCGCGGACAGGGGATTAAAATAGTGTTTTCCACTCCTGGTCAGGTGGATCTGCTCCAGCAGGGCTTCGTACTCAGTATCATTGTCGACCAGATTGATACTGGCGGTATTCACTATTAACAGGGGTGCGACGTCATAATTAAAAAACATGCGCGAGTAAGCCGCGGACAGTTTGCGCAAATATTCAGCATCTATCATGCGCTCATACTTGATACCGCGTCTTGAAATACGCTTGAGCAATACATCTTCAGGTGCCTGCAGGTAAACCACCAGATCCGGCACCGGCGCATCCACGGTGACATGCGCATACACCTGCTCGTAGAGTTTCAGCTCCTCAGTACCCAGCGTCAGTTCGGCAAACAGGCGGTCTTTTTCCATCAGGAAATCTGCAACGCGTACCGGCTGAAACATATCGGCCTGCCGCATGGCCTCGATCTGGCGCACCCGCTGAAACAGAAAGAACAGCTGCGCGGGCAAGGCACCGGAACGCGGGTCCTGGTAGAAGCCCGCCAGAAACGGATTCTCCTCCGCACCCTCGAGCAGAAGATCTGTCTCGAAGCTCTCCGCCAGACGCTTTGCCAGGCTGGTCTTGCCAACCCCTATCGGCCCTTCAACGACAATGTATCCGGGACGCTCCCTGACCATCAAGCCGTAACCAGTTTCTTGAGTGAGTGGTTCTCGCAGTTATTAATCAATGACGTCAACCGCCCCTGCCCCGGAACATTAACATCCCCTGCCAGCTCCGATAACGG
>JASJGW010000378.1:0-11439 GCA_033791305.1 Gammaproteobacteria bacterium
GCGCACAGAATCATGGCCAGCCGCATATTGAGCGGCGGATCGGGGGGGCGCAGGCCCGAGTCCTTCTGGAAGAAGACAAACCACGGGAACTTGATACCCGCATGCAGAAACACACCGGCAGAACCTGCGGTCAGCAGCAACCATGTCACGGCCATGGTTTCATCTACTGCTGCCTGGGAGATCATTGACTTGCTGATGAAGCCCGATGTGAGCGGGAACGCCGATATGGAAAGCGCACCAATTATTCCGCAGATCGTTGTTAGCGGCATGCTCCTGAAAAGGCCACCAAGATCGGTACACTTTCGCTTGCCCGTCATATAAAGAACCGAGCCTGCTGACATGAGCAACAGGGCCTTGTAGATGATGTGGGCAAAGGCATGTGCGGCAGCGCCGTTCAGGGACAGCTCGGTGCCAATACCGATACCGCAGAGCATAAAGCCTACCTGGTTCACGATGCTATAGGCCAGAATGCGTCGCATATCATTCTCGAGCAAGGCGTAGACGATGCCATAGAAGATCATGTACAGGCCGATAAAGATGAGGATGTCGGCGCCGGGGAAGCCCCGCAGGAGTACGTAGACGGCGGTCTTGGTGGTAAAGGCGGACAGGAACACCATGCCCGTCGGTGATGCCTCGGGATAGGCATCCGGTAACCACGCCGACAGGGGCGGTGCGCCGGCGTTCATCAGAAAACCGGCCAGCATCAGCCACTGTGCGGGACTGTCCAGTGTCATGGCTGTAAATGTCACCGAGCCGGTGTCAGCAACATGGCCGATGGCGCCGACCATCAATACTGCACCACCAAGGAGATGTATCACAAGATAGCGCATGCCTGCGTGGCAGGATTGCTCCGTCATGGCAGACCATACCAGCAGGGTCGAAGACAGGGCCAGCAGTTCCCAGAAGGCCAACAGGGTAATCAGGTCTCCCGCAAAGGTGATACCTATTGCGCTGCCAGCACTGATGAGAGCAGCCACAAGTTCCACGACGCGCGTCCGGTTGAGTGCGAACAGTCCGCCCGCAAAGGCCATGATGGCGAATATCGTTGCAAACAGGCGGCTCAACCGGTCTCCGCTGACGGGTACGAGTTCATACTCGAGGAAGGAGACCCGCAGGCAGACTTCGTCCGGAAGCTGCCAGATCAGGGCGAGCGTGAGCAGCGGTAGCCCCAGCAACAGGGCGGCCCTAATCCTGAAGCCAAACAGTGGCAGTAACAGGGCACCAAGAACAAGCGGCAGGCCCGGTGGCATGGCGCTAATCCCGGTCATAGTAATTGTCCTTACGATGCAGGAGGTGACCGAGCAGCTTGGCGACCAGGACCATACCGATGCAGCTTAAAAAGCCGTACCACGCATTAAAGGCGAAGCTGCCATCGATCCGGAACCGGGCATGCACCTCTGTGAACAGGCTCGCGAGGACTGTCAGTGCCAGAACAAGCAGAAATATGATCCATAACAGGCGGATGGATGCTGGACGGACAAGCCAGTGTTGCTTCATTCGCCTGCTCCAGCCAGTTGCAATGCCAGGTCCAGGGGCAGGTCCGGGAAGAAGAACAAAACCATGGTACCCAGAGCCGTCACGGTGATTGCCAGCAGCATCGTCAGTGGTGCCTCCCCATGCGTATCCTTATGTCCGTATTTCGGGTTGCTCTCCGGAGGGCGGAAGAAGGCAGCATAAACAATGGGCAGGAAGTAAGCGGCATTGAGCAGTGTGCTCACGATTATCACGCCAACGGCAAACAGCTGTTGGGCATCGATGGTGCCGAGCAGAATATACCACTTGCTAATAAAGCCGCCCGTTGGCGGTACGCCGATCATTGAGAATGCGCCCACGGTAAAGGCCGCCATGGTCCAGGGCATGCGCCGGCCGATACCGCTCATTTCACTGATTCGGGTCTTGTGGGTGGCAACCAGGATGGCGCCGGCGCAGAAGAACAGCGTGATCTTGGCAAAGGCATGCATGACAATATGCAGACTGCCACCCACGATGCCGAGTGGCGTGACCAGCAAGGCGCAAAGCACGATGTAAGACAGCTGACTAATCGTGGACCAGGCCAGCCGTAGTTTCAGATTGTCCTGCCGCAGGGCAACCAGTGCGGCCAGCAGTATGGCTGCAGCAGCGATAGTCAGCAGCCATTGAGTGGCCGGAACCTCTGCCAGGAAATCGATGCCGAATATGTAGATGGCCACCTTGAGTACGGTAAACACACCGGCCTTGACTACGGCGACGGCGTGCAGCAGGGCGCTCACCGGTGTCGGTGCGACCATGGCGGCTGGCAGCCACAGGTGAAATGGCATGATTGCAGCCTTGCCGATGCCGAAGATAAACAGGACCAGCAGGATACTTGCAGTGCCGGGGGTTACCACACCCGTGAGTATGCCACCGGCACGGAAGTCCAGGGTGCCGGTCAGTGACCATGTCCAGACCAGTGCCAGCAACAGCAGCATGACGGATGTGCCCAGCAGGTAACCGAGGTACATGCGGCCACCTTCGCGGGCGGCATCGTCACCGGCATGGGTCACCAGCGGATAGGTCGACAGGGTGAGTAGTTCATAGAATATGAACAGCGTGAACAGGTTGCCGGCAAAGGCGATGCCCATGGCACTGCCGAGCGCCACGGCAAAGTAACTGTAGTATGACGTCTGGCGCCATTCGTGGTGGCTGCGCATATAGCCGATGGAATACACCGACGTCACCATCCACAGGAAACTCGCCAGCAGGGCAAACAGCATGCCCAGTGGTTCAACTTCAAAACCGATCTTCAGCCCGGGCAGGGGTTCTGCGAGATCGATGGCCGGCCGGGCCCCGTGCAGGACAGCATCGTGCAGTGAATATACCAGCAGGAACAGGCACCCGGAGGTCAATAGCGTGACCGCCTCCCGTGGATTGGGCCAGCGGTGCAATGCCGTTATCAGGGCTGGCGCGAGCAAAGGCAGGGCGACGCAGGCCAGTACTGTTATTTCCGGGCTCATACCACTGTGCTGCCTGCGGGTTTCACTGTGCCACCTGCCCGATGAGTACAGCTGCTCCCTGCTGTGCAATATCAATAATCAGGCCGGCATCAGTGCCCGCGTAGAGGTTGGCGCCGATGAGCAGCCAGACGGGTATGAGCATGCTGGCTGGCGCTTCCCTGACCTTGTGCATGTCAGCACCGGGCACATGAAAATAAGCGGCCTCCACCACGCGCCAGATATAGATCAGCGCAAGCAATGAACTCACCAGGACGAGTACTGCCAGCGGCCAGTAGCCGGCCGTGAGTGCGGCGCTGACGAGATACCACTTGCTGATGAAGCCGGCCGTCAAGGGCAGGCCGACCAGGCTCAGGCCACCCGCCACGAAGGCCGCCATGGTCCAGGGCATCTGTCTTGCGAGCCCGTGCATTTTGTGGATTTCAACCGAGCCCAGTCGCAGGGAAATACAGCCAACCGCGAGAAACAGTGCACACTTGATCAGAGCATGGTTAAACAGGTGGATCATACCGGCGCTGACGCCCGCCACAGAAACCAGGCTGATGCCCAGGATGATGTAGCCGATTTGTGCCACGCTGGAATAGGCCAGCATGCGCTTCACGTTGTCCTGGAATACGGCCACCAGGGAGGCGACCAGTATGGCAACGACTGCCAGCAGCATGAGGATCTTGCCGACATGCATGGCGCCAAAGGAAAAATGGACGCCGAACACGGTGAAAAAGAATCGCAGCAGTATGTAAACCCCGACCTTGGTCGCGGTGGCTGCCATGAATGCCGTTACCACCGAGGGTGCAAAGGTGTAGGCATTCGGCAGCCAGATATGCAGCGGGAACAGCGCCAGCTTGATGCTGACGCCAACGGTCACAAAGGCAAAGGCCACCCTGATAGTGCGTGTGTCCGCGACCCCGGGCAGCCGTTGTGCAAGATCCAGCATGTTGAGCGTGCCGGTCATCATGTACAGCAGACCGACACCGATGAGTATGAACGTGGCACCAATGGTACCCATGACCAGGTACTGGTAGGCGGCGGTCAGGGCGCGGCGTTTGCTGCCCAGGCTGATCAATACATAGGAGGACAGCGAGGAGATTTCCAGGAACACGAACAGATTGAAGGCATCGCCGGTAACCACAATACCCAGCAGCCCGGTCATGCATAACAGGTAGCAGGTGTAGAACAGCCCTGTGTGTTTTTTATGTAATTCTTCCTGAATGCTGCGCCATGCATACGGCATTACCAGGGCGCCGATGGTGGCAATGATCAGGATCATCAGGGCGCCAGCCATGTCGATCCGGTACTCGATCCCCCAGGGCGTTGCCCAGGCGCCGATGGCATAGGAAACCGTCCCCCCTGCATACACGCGCTGCGCCAGCATGACCGCCATGGCGAGCACTATCCAGCTTGTGAGCAGTGCGCAGATCCAGGCATGCCGGGGCCTGCGCAGCAGCAGGCACACCGGGGCGGAAACCAGCGGGACGACGACCTGCAGTGCGGGAAGGTTGGATAGCAACACGTAACAGGTCTCAGTCTTCCTCGTCTTGCACGTGGATATCGTCTTCGTTGATCGTGCCGTAGGCTTCCCTGATACGCACCACCAGTGCCAGTCCGAGGGCCGTGGTTGCCAGGCTCACCACGATGGCTGTAAGGATCAGCACATGTGGCAGCGGGTTGGAGTACACGCTGATACCTTCCTTAATGATCGGGGCCGTGCCACCCTCGACCTTTGCCATGCTGATGAAAAGAATGAACACTGAAGTCTGGAAAATGAACAGTCCGATGATCTTCTTGATCAGGTTGGGCCGGGCGATAACGGCATAGAAGCCGGTCATCATCAGGATGATGACAATCCAGTAGTTGTAGTGTCCCAGCAGTTCGGACATCACATATCCCCGGAGCGCTGGCGGCTGACAAAGCCATAATAGATGATGAGCATCACAGCGGCAACGGTGATGCCGACACCCAGTTCGATGAGCATGATGCCCAGGTGTTGTCCGGTGACCGGGTCGTCTGCCAGTACCCGGTATTCAAGGAATTTTCCGCCCAGCAACATGCTCTCGATACCGACGCCGGCATAAATCAGCACACCCACGGCCATCATGATACGCAGCCGCTGGTGCGGGATAACCCGTTGTGCGTTGCCCAGTCCAAAGGCCAGTGCATAGAGGATAAACCCGGTTGCAAAGATGACACCCGCCTGAAATCCACCGCCGGGGCCATAATCACCATGAAACAGCACATAGAGTGCAAACAGCAGTATCAGGGGGAAGAACAGCTTGGCAATGACGCGCAGCACAACCAGCCGCCTGATTCCCGGACCCTGTATATTGCGCCGGCGGGTACGGTAACCGAGCAGGGCCAGCACCCCGGCACCGGCGGTGAAGATTACCGTGACCTCGCCCAGGGTGTCGTAGCCACGGTAACTGGCCAATACCGAGGTGACGACATTCGGAACACCTATTTCCCCGGGGGTGTCCTGAAGATAGGCCGGTGCCACGTGGCGGTGCGCGGGGGCCGCGGGATCCCCGTAGTGGGGCATGTCCAGGGTACCGTAAATCAGTGCCGCCCCGGTTGCGATAACAACAACCAGGGGCAGCAGTGGTGTATGCCGCGGCTGCTTTTCCTCGTCAGTGGTCAGGGCAATCGTTGCCAGCATCAGGATGGTTGAAATCCCAGCGCCGATAGCGGCCTCGGTCAGGGCAACGTCCACGGCGTCCAGCACGACGAACAAGGCTGCCGACAGCAGGCTGTAGATGCTGGTCAGCATGGCGACCGCCAGCAGGCTTTTCATGCGCACGATGGCAAACCCGGTAATCATCAACAGCCCAAGCAGGACAATATCTATCAGGTATTCCATTATGATTCGCGTTCATCGACAAGCGGTTTCAGTTTTCCCTGCAAGGCAGCCTCGGCCAGTGCATACACGGCAGACGGGCCGGTGAATACCATGAAACAGAAAATCAGCAGCAATTTCACCGTCACCAGGCTCAGACCGCCCTGCAGCATCAAACCGAGGAGTATCAGTCCTGCACCCAGGGTGTCACAGATGCTGACGGCATGCAGTCGGGTATAAAAGTCCGGAAACCGCAGCACACCGATGGCGCCGATCAGCAGGAAGATTGCACCACCCAGCAGGCAGACCCAGCTCAGAATATCCAGCACCAGGTCCATCATTTCTTCCCGGAATCCGCTGTGCGATTGCGGGTGGTAACCACCCTGAGCACGGCAATCGTGCTTACGAACGAGATCAGGACATATACCAGCGCAATATCCAGAAACTCCGGACGCCCGGTCATAAAACCAAGGACGGCCACCATCAGCACGGTCAGGGTGCCGATCATGTTGGCCGCCAGCACACGGTCATAGAGTGTCGGCCCGCGGAAGGCGCGCACCAGGCCCACGGCAATGGCAACCAGTATTACGACCGAGACGGTGATGAACATGGAAATATGCCCTCCACATTGCACACGCGGCGATTCATTTCCCCGCTCCTGAGGTTTGCCGCTGCATCCTGTGTCAATGCATGTACCGTGATGACATCCTCCTCAACGTCCATGGCGACTGTGCCCGGCACCAGGGTAATCGAGTTTGCATAGGTGACCCGTCCCAGCTCGGTTTTCTGAGAGGCCCGGACAGTAAAAACATTCGGACTGATCGGCATGCGGGGGTCCAGTATGCGGCGGGCGACATCAATATTTGACTTGATGATTTCCCGGCCCAGCCAGAACCAGTAGAGCAGCACCGAGGGTTTCAGGAGTATCAGCTGGGTTTCCCTGTCGACGAAGTCGGCACGGGCTGCCAGTAATACGACCAGCAGGGTAGAGAGTATGCCAAGGACCAGCAGCAGGGGGGTGTAGTGGCCGGATAGCAGCAGCCAGATGGCAAACAGGAACAGCCCCAGTTTGATGGCATGTCTGACGTTGCTCATGGCTGTTCCGGGATCAATTCACCGGCCGCATCTGGATCATGATCCAGTGTTGAAAATAGCATGATGCTGATGTCCCCGGTCGTTATTCAATAGCTACAGGTGGATTATCACATGCCCCGGGTTATGCATAAAGCGTGTGTGATCAGGTGGTAACGGGTTAACACTTGCATGACAACAGCTGCGGCGCCGGTCAGCAGATGCGCGGCAGGGGATCATCCTCGAGTTCTTCCAGGATGCGCTCACCACCGAGTTCGGTGTGTAACAGTACCTGCCTGCCTGCATGGTTGATGCTACCGATGATAGCGGCATCCGCACCTTGCGGTAATGCCTGCCAGCATTGCAGTAAATGTTCTGCTTCATCCGGGCCAACGACAGCAACGACACGGCCTTCACATGCCAGGTACATGGGGTCATAGCCGAGCATGTCGCAGACCGACTGCACCGGGTCGCGTACAGGGATATCTGTCTGTGAGAGGGTAATACCCATACCGGTGGCACGCTGCAGTTCATGGGCAACCGTTGCCAGCCCGCCGCGTGTCGGATCGCGCATGAAACGCAGTTCCGGCACATTAAGTGCCGCCTGTGTCAGCGGCAGGACACTGGCGGCATCGGA
This sequence comes from Gammaproteobacteria bacterium, assembly GCA_033791305.1. Lineage (GTDB taxonomy): Bacteria > Pseudomonadota > Gammaproteobacteria > UBA9214 > UBA9214 > UBA9214. The sequence continues at coordinate 7,505 of JASJGW010000378.1, forward strand.
AACAACGTCGCCGTGCAAACCGAATTCCTCCCTGGCCAGCAGGACGGCTATGCCATGGTCGCCCACCGGGCCGCTGACAAGGAGGGTATCGCCAGCGCGGATGTGGTTCAGGCCGAGTGGCCGGTCATAGCGGATACCCACGCCGGTGGTGGCCAGGTACAGGCCGCCACCTTCGCCGCGGCGCAGCACCTTGGTGTCTCCGGCCACCACCTGGACGTCAATGGCTCGGGCGCTGTCAGCCAGGCTCTTGATAATGCGATCCAGTACGGCGATTTCCATGCCTTCCTCGATAAAGGCATTCAGGCTGAGGTACTTCGGAGTTGCCCCGGCGACCGCCAGGTCATTGGTGGTGCCGTGTACCGCCAGCGAGCCGATGTTGCCGCCCGGGAACTCCAGTGGCTGCACGGTGAAGCCGTCAGTGGTGAACATGATGTCGCTGCCATGCAGTATCAGCGGCACGGCATCGGCCTGTACATCGAGTGCCGGATTGCCGAGATGGCGGGCGAAGATGTCCTCGATCAGTTCACGCATGAACCGGCCGCCGTTGCCATGAGCCAGTGCAATATGGGTATCTTCCATGGTGATTAATCCTTGCCCGGATGGAATGCGGTTATGCAGGATGGTTAAACGCGCAGTGTACCCATCAAGTTCAGCATGCCGTACTCGATTACCTGCCCAAAGCTGATGCCGGCGTCATTGACCGGAACAGCTTCCGGCAGTGTGACGTTAAAACCGTCATATTCCAGTAAGGCTACCGCCTGTTCAGTGAGTACACGGTTCTGAAAAACACCGCCTGACAGCCCGATGTCGCAGACACCCTGTGAGTTACGCGCCTGTCTGGATTGCTGCAAAATAGTCTCTGCCATACTGGCATGAAAGAGGGTGGCGCGGTTAGCGACCGGGCGTAGTTCATTCATCAGGATATCCAGCAGTGGCTCCCAGTCGGCAATCAACAGGCCATTGTCATCCTTTGATAATGGCAGTTCCACAGAGCTATCGTTACCGTGACACATTGCTTCCAGCAACATGGGGCCCTGTCCCTCGAAGCTTGCTTCGGAACATAGCCCCGTCAATGCGGCAGCTGCATCAAACAGGCGTCCGGCTGATGAGGTTTGCGGTGTGTTGAGACGTCGTTGCCAGGCTTGCTGCAACAGTGGCGGTACCACGGGTCTGCGTGGCCAGTCCTTGCCGGTTTCCCAGCAGACGGCTGCGGCACTGCGCCAGGGCTCCCGCCCGGCCCGTTCGCCACCAGGCAAATAAAAGGGTCTGAGTGCTGCAAAGCGTTGCCAGTTGCCGGGATGTCCCAGTAGCGCTTCACCACCCCAGAGGGTGCCATCCTCGCCGTAGCCGACACCGTCCCAGGTAAATACCAGGCAGGTTTTCCTGGCATGCTGCGTGTCGCAGGCCGCAGCCGCATGCGCATGATGATGAAACACCTTGTGGACCGGCAATCCACACCGTTCCGCCCAGCGGCTTGAGGCATAGCCGGGGTGGGCATCGCAGAGCACAATTTCCGCGGTGACCTTGTAGAGCGATTGCAGGTCACGAATGGATTTTTCAAAAACCTTCAGACTGCGCGCATTACCCAGGTCACCAATATGCGGCGATACCACGATGCGGTTGTCCCATGCCAGTGCAATGGTGTTCTTCATATGGCCGCCGACAGCCAGTACCGGCCGCTCGAGTGTGAACGGTAATGACTGTTCAAATGGCGCATAGCCGCGACCCTGTCGCAGCGGGCGTGGCCGGTCATGAATGATGCGGAATACCGGATCATCGGCAGGTCGTTCAATGGGCCGGTTATGATGCAGGAACGCGTCGGCTACATGGGCAAGGCGTGTCGCTGTTTCTGCATTGTCCGTTAATACCGGTTCACCGCTGATATTGGCAGAGGTCGCAATCAGCGGCCCGGCAAAGTCCGACAATATCAGGTGGTGCAGGGGGCTATAGGGCAGCATGACACCGATCTCGTCCAGCCCCGGTGCAATCAGATCGGACAAGTCATCACCGGGGCGCTTGCGTGCCAGCACAATGGGACGGCCTGGTGACAGCAGCAGGTCGGCCTGGTCACGTGACAGATATACCTTGTGATTAATACATTTCAGCGGGCTGCCCGGTAGGGAGGGGAACATTACCGCCAGTGGCTTGTGCGGTCGCGGCTTGCTGCGGCGCAGGCGTGCAATGGCGCTATCGTTGCTGGCATCACACAGCAGATGATAGCCACCGATTCCCTTGACGGCCACGATATTGCCGGCCTGCAGTGCGGCCACACAGGCTACCAGTGCAGACTCATTGCCGCTGATGCGGTCGCTATCCGGGGCTGTGAATTCAAGCGCCGGTCCACACACCGGACAGGCAACCGGTTCGGCATGAAAGCGCCGGTTTGACGGTTCGGTATATTCCCTGCGGCAATCCTCGCACAGTTCGAACGCGGCCATGGTCGTGGCGGGACGATCATAGGGCATGCCTCGGATCAGGGTATAACGTGGTCCGCACTGGGTGCAGTTGATAAACGGATAGCGATAGCGCCGGTTATGGGGGTCGTGCAGTTCCGCGAGGCAGTCATCGCAGGTAAACAGGTCCGGCGGTACGTGGATGTTACAGATGCTGGCGGTTGCACTGTCACGGATGATGAAACAATCAAGGTCGTCTACCGTGGCTGGTTCACAGCTTTCCAGTAATGGCTCTGACAGGGGTGGCGCGTGCTGGAACAGTCGGCGGGTGAACGCGTGCAGCGCCTGGTTTTCACCCTGAATGTGTATTTCCACCTGGCCGGTACGGTTGCGCACCCAGCCGCACAGGTCAAGGGTCTGCGCCAGACGATAGGTAAAGGGGCGAAAGCCTACCCCCTGTACCTGTCCGGATACGGTCAGATGCAATGCCTGGACAGGGTCCGGAGTGCTACTGGCAACATTCAAATCCATGACAATAACAGCAGCGTCCCCATCATACTGTTGCCTGCAGGCGTTTTGGTTTAATCACCGGCTCGCGCATGCCGCCTGACCACCAGATACGGCAGGCGCCTTCATCGGACACCATGCAGGGACCGATGGGGTGGCGTGGCTTGCAGGCTACCCCGAACAGGCGGCACTCGTTGGGATAGATCTTGCCAAGAACGACATTGGCACAGTCACAGCCCGGTGGCATTTCACCGGCCCGCTTGCGGGCATCGTCGGCGTAATGGGGAAAGGCCTGCCGTGCATCATGTGCCCGGTAATGATGGTTAATGGCAAACCCGGACGCAGGAATAATGCCCACGCCGCGCCAGTTGGCATCCGTGATCTCCAGGGCCTGCCCCAGTTGCCGTTGTGCTGTGCGGTTGCCGCCGCGTTTAACCACCTCGGGATAGCAGTTGTCGAGGAAGTGTCGCCCCTCGATCAGTTGCCGGAGGGTGGAATACATCGCCGCCAGCAGGCTTTCCGGTGTGAAACCCGCCACCGCGGCCGGGATACCATGGCGCTTGACGACAAATTCCCATTCCTCCGGGCCCATGATGGTGGCGACATGCCCCGGTGCTATCAGCATATCGAATCCGGGGGTACCTGATTCGAGCAGCATGGCAACCGCAGGCCATGTAAGGCGGCCGGACAATAGTATGCAAAGATTGTCCGGGGCACCTTCGACCAGCAGGGCGGCCGTGGGTGCTGTGGTGGTTTCGAAACCGGCGGCAAAAAAGATGACCGGCTTGTCGGAATTGTCACAGGCAATGCGCGCGGCCTCCTGCGGGGAGGATACCGGTCGGACGTCGGCCCCTTTGGCCCTGGCTTCTTCCAGGGTGCGCGCCTCGCAACGGCGCACATTGACCGGTACGCGCAGCATGTCGCCATAGGCGACCAGGATGATATCCTCGTGCAGAGACAGCTGGATGGCCTCGAAGATGTCCTCTTCCGGGCAGATGCAGACCGGGCAGCCCGGGCCGGGGACCAGTTCAATGT
>JASJGW010000379.1:0-5523 GCA_033791305.1 Gammaproteobacteria bacterium
CATGGGATAGGGTGAATCGTGCAGCTCCCTGGCCAACTGTACGACAACAGCAGACATGGCCTTGCTCGTCGAGGCCAGACTCTGCGTCGGCGAGCTAACGAGCACCAGGCCAAGAAACAGTATCAATACAAGGCCGGGACATAATTTAGCCAATCGCTGGTTGTCTCCCATGCTTCTCCAGGAATTTACGCATGTATGGAACAGGCCGCACATATCACTGAAACGGTCCTGTTACCAGTATTATGCCTTGTCGACGGCAAATACAGGACAAGGCGCTCAATTTTCCCGTGACCGGGCATTCTTCTGCCGGCAGTAGACAAATATTCCCGGCTTCATGGGCGTATAGCGTGATTTTTAACGTAAACTAGCACCCTGTTTCATAACACCCGGTTACCGGAAAGCGGTATGACTGATAAACGTATCGAAGACCTCAATATCATCTCCTGTTCGAGACTGATAACACCAGAGGCATTTAAATCCGAGCTGCCGGCATCCGAACTCGCAACCGCATCCGTCATCAGGGGCCGTGAAACGGTCAAAAATATTCTCGAGCGCAGGGATAAACGCCTGTGCGTCGTCATCGGCCCCTGCTCGATTCACGATCCCGTGGCAGCCATGGATTACGCCAGGCGCCTGCAGGCACTGGCAGAACAAGTACAGGAGACCCTGTACCTGGTGATGCGGGTCTATTTTGAAAAGCCGCGCAGTACCGTTGGCTGGAAAGGACTGATTAACGACCCGCATATGAACGGCTCGTTCGAAATAGAAGAAGGCCTGCACATTTCCCGCCGCCTGTTGCTCGGACTTGCAGAGCTTGGCCTGCCTCTGGCCACCGAGGCACTGGACCCGATTTCACCGCAATATATGCAGGACCTGATCTCATGGTCGGCAATCGGCGCACGCACCACCGAGTCGCAGACACACCGGGAGATGTCCAGTGGCCTCTCCTGCACCGTTGGTTTCAAAAACGGCACCGATGGGGGGCTTACCGTTGCCATCAACGCACTAAAATCCGTCAGCCATCCTCACAGCTTTCTCGGCATTAATTCAGAAGGTCAGGTTTCGATGGTCCGCACGGCTGGCAACAAGTATGGTCATATTGTGCTGCGTGGCGGCAATGGCAGGGCCAATTATGACTCGGTCAATATTGCCAGCTGTGAAAAGGAACTTGAGAAGGCAGGTGTATGCCCCTACATCATGGTGGATTGCAGCCACGAGAATTCGCAAAAGGACCCGGCCCTGCAGCCACTGGTCGCAGAGAATGTTACCAACCAGATTCTGGAAGGCAACCAGTCGATCATCGGACTGATGATCGAGAGCAATATTAACTTTGGCAACCAGCCCATTCCCGACAATCCTGATGATTTGCAGTACGGAGTATCGGTAACAGATGGCTGCATCGACTGGGAAACGACCGAACGCTGCATTCTGGATATGCATGAGAAGCTGAAGACCTTGTCAAACAGACCACTATCCGCCTGACTCTGTAAAAACAGCTTATCTTCGTCTCACCCAGAGTTTCCCAATCCCCAGTTGATCGCCGATGACTTGCGCCTTGCCGCGAGCCGCTGCCACGCTGTCAAACCCGGCAACCTGCACACGATAGATGGTCTTGCCATTGACTGTTGCCTCCACTTGCTCCGCGGCAATGCCCTGCTCCTGAAAATAGGCCAGCTTTCTGGCCGCAGTCTTTTTCCCCACATAGGAAGCAATATTGATCACCCAGTCGCCCTGCCTGGGTGGTATGGATGCAGCATCCCGTGCCTGTGGCACTACCTTCTTCTTCCGGTCAACTACAACCGGCTCGAGTAACGGTGCCGACGGCGGCTCCGCGGTCATGGCCATGTTCGCCGCCACAACAGGCTTTTCCTTGCTTGCAAGTTTGGCCATGTGAGCCGTCCATTCATCGAGGCGGGCCGTCATGTGCAGCAGTTTTTTCTCTATATCCTGCAACCGGTTATCATCCGTCGTGCGCAATTGCAGCAGTTGCAGCAGTCGCTTTTCAATGTCGTGTAACCGGGCTTCGTATGGCTCGCGAGACAGCAACAGTTGTTGTTCCACATCGCTCAGGCGTTGCTCGTACATGCGGCGATTGTCTGTCAGGCCTCGCTCAATTGCCTGCATACGTTGCCCATAGGAGTCACTGCGCTCCGCCAGCCGGCTCTCTATGTAAGTCAGACGCTGCTCCAGGCCTTCCTGGACCGGCACATTCACGATGTTGTCGAGTTGGGCGGTGATTGCGTCAAGTTCCGCCTGACGGATAAAGTAAAAGGTCAACACAACGGCAAGTAATAATACAAAGACAATCGTCAACAACAGCATGCCTGGCGGAAACCCGCGTCGTCCCGGCGGGCTCGCAATTATCGGATCAGGGTGGCTACCGATCCCGGGGGTTTCCGGCAGAGGCTCGGCCGTGAAACCGGCTGAACCCTCTTCCTGCAGTTTTTCAATAAACCTTTTCAGTCTTTTATCAGCGGCATTGGCCATAATTCACTCCTGTTCAGAGATACAGCAAGCTGTGTGAGCGAGACAGTAGCCACTACTGCCACAGACGGCTCCGGTCAACCCGATGATGCGGGGGGCCGTATGCCATGCCGCTGCGAGGCATATCCCCGCCAGCCGCCGGTGGCGCGGCATTGGTGATCGAATCGATCGCGGGGACAACAGATCGCGCATCCACGGCAATGGCCGGCGGATCACCATTCTCCCGCCGCTGCCGTGTGGTCCATTCCCGCGCCAGTTGCTGTGCTGCAGCAATCTGTTCAGGTGTCATCTTCATGGCGAGCCTGTCACGATTATCGCTTCCGAGATCAATCCCGTTGGCACCCGCCTGGTTGTACCACATATGGGCAAGCACAAAATCCTGCAATACCCCGCTGCCGACGGCGTACATGTATCCCAGATTGTTCTGCGCCTTTGCATTTCCCTGTTCCGCTGCCTGCTGGTACCAGCGGGCGGCCTCAACATAGTCCTGCGGGACACCTGCCCCCTTTTTGTACATGACGCCAAGATTGTACTGGGCATCGGCACTGCCCTGTTGTGCAGCCAGCCTGAACCATGTCAATGCCTCGCCGTAATCCTGTTGTACAACGGTGCCCTGCTTGTAGATTTCCCCCAGGCTTGTTTGGGCCCTGGTATGTCCCTGCCCGGCAGCCAGCCTGAACCATTTCAATGCCTCGCCGGAATCCTGCGGGGCATCATCCCCCTTGAGGTACAACTCAGCGAGCTGGTATTGCGCCTCGGGCAGGCCCGCTTCAGCCGCGGCACGATACCACTTCAGGGACGCTGTGGCGTCCTGTGAGACACCTGTTCCATCAGCATATAACCGGGCCAGGTTGAAGCTGGCAGCAACATGGCCCTGTTCAGCCGCTTCAGCAAACCGGTGCGCGGCTTCTGTATAGCTCTTCCCTGTGTAGTACAGCCGCCCCAGGTTGAAGCGTGCCGTGGCGTCGCCCTGATCGGCAGCCGCACGGTACCACTGCATTGCCTCGTAGTAGTCCTGCGGCACACCAAGGCCGGCATCATACATATAGCCAAGCGCGCACTGGCCACTGGCCAGCCGCTGTTCTGCCGCCTGCCTGAACCATTTAACTGCGGTAATATCGTCCTGGGAGATTCCCAGCCCCTTGTGATACATGAGACCGAGATTGTACTGCGCCCTGGCATCACCCTGTTCCGCCAGTGGCTGCCATGCCTTAAACGCACGTGCGTAGTCACCCTGCAAGTAGTCCGCCTCGCCGTCATCCCATCCTCCCCGTACCGGGTTGACAGCTGCCAGCAGGCAGCATCCAAGGATTATCAGCGGGATGGTCCGGTTCACGCGCTAGCGATCACTCCACACAGGTCAGCGCCATTATAGATATTTTTCAGCCGCGGTCATCACTTTTACCAGCATTCTGAAAAATAACCCTGTCTACCGCCGATGCTGTCGGGATAGCGCACACCACACTAGCATTCAATCACGTTCACGGCGAGTCCGCCCCGGGCAGTCTCCTTGTACTTGGTTTTCATATCCGCACCGGTCTCGCGCATGGTCTTGATGACCTTGTCGAGCGACACGAAGTGGGTGCCATCACCACGCAGTGCCATACGGGAGGCATTGATGGCCTTCACCGCACCCATGGCATTGCGTTCTATACAGGGTACTTGCACCAGACCGCCAACGGGATCACAGGTGAGCCCAAGATTATGTTCCATGGCGATCTCTGCTGCGTTTTCTGCCTGTTCGGGGGTGCCACCGGTGACCTCGGTCAGGGCCGCGGCGGCCATCGAGCAGGCCGAACCGACCTCACCCTGGCAACCGACTTCCGCGCCCGATATGGAGGCATTTTCCTTGTAGAGTATGCCGATGGCACCGGCCGTCAACAGGAAGCGCACCACGCCATCGTCACAGTGACCGGGACAGAAGTTCCAGTAGTAGTGCAATACGGCCGGGATGATACCGGCAGCACCATTGGTGGGCGCGGTCACTACCCTGCTTCCGGCCGCATTTTCTTCATTGACCGCCAGTGCATACAGGTTGACCCAGTCCATGGTACCGAGTGGCACCCGGTGCAGTTCCTGTTCACTGCACAGCTGACGATGCAACCTTGCCGCCCGGCGCTTGACCTTGAGACCGCCTGGCAGCACACCCTCGGTACGACAGCCGCGCGTAACACATTCCTGCATGACCGCCCAGATATGCAGCAGGCCCGTATTGATGTCATTGTCCGTGTGCCACACACGTTCGTTCTGCAACATAATCTGGCTGATGGACAGGCCATGTTCGGCACACAGTGCCAGCAATTCATCCCCCGTCGTGAACGGCAAGGGCAGCGCTGTCCGGTCCTCGACAATACGATCGGCACCGGCCGCGGCCTCGTTGACCACAAAGCCCCCCCCCACTGAATAGTAGGTCCGTTCCTGTAACAGCTGGCCACTGCTGTCAAAGGCATGAAAGGTCATGCCATTGGAGTGATAGGGCAATTCTTCATGCTGGTGGAATATCAGGTCCTGCTGAACATCGAAGGCCAGCACCGTCTCACCCGGTAACTGCAGGCGGCCGCTGGTCCTGACTTGCTCGATTCGGGCGGGAATGCTATCGGTGTCCACCTGCTCCGGCACTTCGCCTTGCAGTCCAAGCAACAACGCCTTGTCGGTGCCGTGCCCCTTGCCGGTTGCGCCCAGCGAACCAAACAGCTCGACCTGCAGGCGTGACACCCTGCCAGTCAGCCCGCTGTCCGCCAGCCCCTGCACAAACATGCCGGCAGCCCGCATGGGCCCGACCGTGTGTGAGCTGGAGGGCCCGATACCAATCCTGAAAAGATCAAAGACGCTTATTGCCAAGGTCATACTCGATGGAATGAAAGGGATTGCTATATTATGCTCTTTGTCGCACCTGTGCACAGCCCCACACGAGTAGTCCTTCAATATGATAATTGCGGATTCAGTTAGCTTGTCAACGTTCACGGCAAGGCGCACCTCGCAGATAATGGCCATTCCCTTGTCAAGAGGTGCAACGCAGTCTGTGGGCGTTGACAAGCT
>JASJGW010000380.1:0-15469 GCA_033791305.1 Gammaproteobacteria bacterium
GTCAGTGACGAGGATATAGCAACGTACTATGACGCACACGCCGATGCCTTCATGACACAGGAGCGTGTACGGGCACAGTTCCTGGAACTGGACGTGGCAACACTTGATCCAGGGATTGAGGTTGACGAACAGGCCATACAGGCCCTGTACGATGAACAGGCCAGTAAATATGTGACCCCTGAAGAGCGGCATGCCCGGCATATACTGATCCGGCTGTTACCGGATGCCGATGATGAAGCAACGACAGCTGCACTTGAGAAGGCCCACAGTATCGTGTCACGGCTGGATGCCGGTGAAGAATTTGCCGCGCTGGCAAAGGAATTGTCTGATGACCCTGGGTCTGCTGCAAATGGCGGTGATCTGGGTTTTTTTGGACGTGGCATAATGGCCCCCGAGTTTGAGAATGCGGTTTATGCACTGCAGCCGGGCGAACTCAGCGAGCCGGTGAAATCACCATTTGGCTTCCATGTTATCGAACTCGTTGAAATCAGGCCGGAGACAGCAACGCCGCTGGCCGAGGTCAGGGATGAATTGACAGACCAGTTGCTGAGCGCTGAGCGTGGCGATCTGTTTTATGAAAAATCAGAAACACTCTCCAATATTGCCTTTGAACAGCCGGACACCCTGCAGGGCGCCGCTGATGAGCTGGCGCTCGAGATCAAGGATACCGGCTGGGTGAGTGCGAGTAACGGAACAGGTGTCGCGGAGCATGACAGTGTGCGTGCGGCATTGTTCAGCGAAGATGTCCTGGATAATGGTAACAACAGCGCTGCACTTGAAATTGGCACAGACCATGTTGTCGTGCTGCGTGTAGTAGAACACCAGGAGGCAGCGAGGCAACCGCTGGACGCCGTCAGGGAGCAGATTAGTCAGCTGATAAAGAATGAAAAGGCACGCGCACTGGTAGCGGCAAAGGGCAACGAGCTCATCGCTGACTTGCAAGGTGGAGATGCGACACTGGCGTCAATTGCAGAAACCGAATCGCTGGACGTGCAGGCTACGGAACTGATTACACGCAATGTAAGCGAGCCTGCGGCAGCAATTGTAGCGACGGCTTTTGCTGTCCGCGCACCGGATACTGACCAACCCGTCTATGCGGGTGAGATGTCTGCATCCGGAGATTACATCATTGTCGCACTGGAGGAGGTCAAGGCAGGAGACTTTTCCAGTCTGCCGGCAATGGCGCAGGAACAACTCTGGAGTAACCTGAACAAAGTTCATGGCGCAGCTGAAATGGCAGCAGTGTTAAGTAACCTCAAAACGCAGGCCTCAATTAGTATCCCGGAACAGGAAGACCAATAATTAATTTCATCCTGTGGCACTCTTCAGGAAACTGCTCTCACTAAAGCTCCACTGGCAAATCCTCGTTGCGCTGGTTCTGGCCGTGATTGCCGGCTGGCTATCAGGCACGGATGCTGAAATTTTCGGCATCCGTTTCCTTGCGATTTATACCTTTTTGGGCACGCTCTTCATGAATGCCCTAAAGATGTTGATTGTTCCCCTGATCATGTCATCGATTATTACGGGGATTGCCGGTATCAGCACTGGAGGTGCCATGGGGCGCCTTGGCGGCAAGACGCTGCTGTATTACCTGACGACAACCTTGCTGGCCGTGCTTACCGGATTAATCATGGTTAATATCATGAGCCCCGGGCTGGTAGACGGCGAGCCTGCCAGAGAAATTGTCAGCTTCCTGGAAGAGACCGATACCACCGGTATTGCAGCACGTGTTCAGGGACGTGGTGCGGAAGACGTGGTTGAAATATTTATTCGTATGGTACCGGCCAATATTGTGGCTGCAGCTGCCGAGGGGAAAATGCTGGGACTCATTTTCTTCAGCCTGCTGTTCGGTTACTTCATGACGCGTATTGAAGGGCCGCCAGCCAGGGCGTTGAAAGACTTCTGGCAAGGCATCTTTACGGTTATGATGAAAATCACTGACTGGGTGATGCAGTTTGCACCCATTGGCGTATTTGCCCTGGTGGCCAAGGTGGTTGCCACAACCGGCTTTGCCGCGTTCGAACCACTGATGGTGTTTTTCTTCACCGTACTCGGCGCACTGGTGGTCCATGCCTTTATCGTACTGCCCTTGATGCTGCGGTTACTCGGCGGCGTGAGTCCGTTGCGCCATTTTCGCGCCATGGCGCCGGCACTGTTGACCGCTTTTTCAACGGCATCTTCCTCGGCAACGCTGCCAATCACCATGGAATGTGTCGAGAAAAGGGCTGGCGTGTCGAATCAGACAACGAGTTTCGTGCTGCCGCTGGGAGCGACCGTGAACATGGACGGAACGGCCTTGTATGAATGTGTTGCGGCGATGTTTATTGCCCAGGCCTATGGGCTCGAACTTGATTTCGCAACACAGTTTACAGTGGTACTGGTTGCCTTGCTGACATCAATCGGGGTGGCCGGCATCCCGGCGGCCAGCCTGGTAGCCATTACCATCATCCTGACGGCGGTCGGCCTGCCGGTTGAAGCGGTCGGTCTGATACTGGCGGTCGACCGGGTGCTGGATATGTGCAGGACCAGTGTGAATGTCTTCAGTGATTCCTGTGGTGCAGTCCTGATAGGACGCTTTGAGGGTGAAACCGGTATCCTGGCTGAAAGGTCTGCAGGCTAGTTCAGGGGAGCCATGCCGACAGTATTGTAGCCACCATCTACGTAAGTAATCTCCCCGGTGATACCGGCAGCAAGGTCGGAGCACAGAAAGGCCGAGGCATTACCGACATCCTCGATTGTTACATTTCTTCGCATTGGCGCTGTCGCCGCAAAGACATCCAGCATTTTGCGGAAGTTGCTGATGCCAGCTGCGGCCAGCGTTCTTATAGGGCCGGCAGAGACGGCATTGACCCGGATTCCTTCCGGTCCCAGGCTCTGGGCAAGATAGCGCACATTGGCCTCGAGACTTGCCTTGGCGATACCCATTACATTGTAGTTGGGTACCGTCTGTACGGCCCCCAGGTAGCTCATGGTCAACAGGGCACCGTTGCGGCCCCGCATCATGGGTCGGGCAGCCTTGGCCAGTGCTGCAAAGCTGTAGGAGCTGATATCGTGCGCGATCGCAAAACCTTCGCGGGTCACGCAGTCGAGGTAGTCCCCGGCGAGCTGGTCAGCCGGCGCAAAGGCGACGGAATGTACCAGGATATCAAGTCCGTCCCAGCGTTTACCCAGTTCCGTAAACAGGTTTTCAACTTGCTCGTCACTGCTGACATCGCAGGGCAGAATGATGTCAGAATTACATTCGCCGGCCATTTTTGTAACGCGCGCGCCCAACTTTTCATTAGGGTAGCTAAAGGCCAGTTCTGCACCTTCCCGCAACATCGCCTGTGCGACCCCCCAGGCAATTGAGCGGTTGCTGGCAAGACCGACGATCAGGGCACGTTTCCCATTCAAGAATCCCATAACTGTACCTTTGATTGCACTTTTGTATTGACAAGATAGTGATTATTCCCGAAAAAAAACATCCGGAGCCAAAGATGCTACGGTACCGGAAAATTACGGTGACGTGAAGGGGGTGAGTGCAAGCCCGCACACCTCGCCCCCCGCATTGAGATATGCGGGCTAGGAATACCATCTCACTGGTCATTATAATAGCCACCCATGTTATCACAATCCAGAACATGCTGACGTCATCGGTACAGCGGACCAGGCTGGGCATTTTACTTGTTTGTACGATGCTTGCAGCCTGTGACCAGCAGCCATGGAACCGTCCTTACCCGGCAGACGATGCCGGTAGAAATATTCTTTACTCCCTGTTTCAGGAACGACCAAAACACCTTGATCCGGCACGTTCCTACAGTTCCAATGAAGTCACATTTACCGGACAGATTTATGAACCGCCACTGCAATACCATTACCTGAAGCGTCCGTATGAACTGATACCGTTGACTGCAACTGCTGTTCCCGTGCCCAGGTATCTTGATGATGAAGGACGCGAGTTGCCGGCCGATGCCGGGGCGGAAGATATCGCGTTCAGCGTGTACGATATCACGATCGACCCGGGCATCATGTACCAGCCTCACCCGGCATTTGCACGAGACCAGCAGGGTGAGTTGTTATACCGGGAGCTTGATGCCAGTGAGCTGTCTTCCATACACGTGCTCGGTGACTTCAAGGAGACGGGGACACGTGAACTGATTGCGGCCGATTATGTTTACCAGCTAAAGCGGCTGGCACACCCGCAATTAAATTCCCCCATACTAGGACTGATGAGTGAATACATTGTCGGCCTGGAGGACTATTCGAAGACACTTGCCGCAGCCTTCGAAGCGCTTGCAGCAGGGGAAGCGGAGGGTGTTTACCTGGATCTGGCCAGCCACCCCCTCGAGGGGGTCGAGGTCATTGACCGCTACAGCTACCGCATCAGGATTCACGGGAAGTACCCGCAATTGCTCTACTGGCTTGCAATGCCCTTTTTTGCCCCGGTACCACACGAGGCCGACCGTTTTTATTCCCAACCGGGCATGCAGGAACGCAACATTACACTCGACTGGTATCCGGTTGGAACCGGACCCTATATGCTGACGGTCAACAACCCGAATCGCCAGATGGTGATGGAAGTCAATCCGAATTTTCATGGCGAAACCTACCCGCCTGAGGGAATGCCGGGTGACAGGGCTGCCGGCCTGCTGGATGATGCCGGCAAGCAGCTGCCGTTTATAGATAAAGTGGTCTTCAGCCTGGAGAAGGAAACCATCCCTTACTGGAACAAGTTTCTGCAGGGCTATTACGATACCTCCGGTATTTCTTCCGACAGTTTTGACCAGGCCGTTAATATCGGTTCCGGTGGCGAGGTATCACTGACTGATGGCATGCTCGAACAGGGCATCGAATTAACTACCGCCATTTCGACCTCTATCTACTATACCGGCTTTAATATGCTGGATCCGGTTGTGGGTGGTGACTCTGAAGCTGCCCGGAAATTACGCCAGGCGATTTCCATTGCAATCGATATTGAAGAAAATATTTCCATTTTCCTGAATGGACGCGGCATACCCGCCCAGGGTGCTATCCCGCCGGGTATTTTTGGCTACGAAGACGGGGAGGCCGGCATCAACCCCTATGTCTATAAATCCACAAAGCATGGGTCTGCCAGGAAATCCATTGCCGTCGCCAAACAGTTGCTGGCTGACGCGGGTTACCCTGACGGGCGTGATATCAGGACCGGCAAGCCACTGGTGTTATATTTTGACACGCCAGCAACCGGCCCGGATGCCAAGGCAAGGCTTGACTGGCTGATAAAGCAGTTTACCAAGCTGCATATACAGTTGGTTATCCGTGGCACAGACTACAACCGCTTTCAGGAGAAAATGCTAAAAGGTACAGCGCAAATATTCCAGTGGGGATGGAACGCCGACTACCCGGACCCGGAGAACTTCCTGTTTCTGCTTTACGGTCCGAACAGCAAGGTCGAACATAATGGTGAAAATGCCGCCAACTACCGAAACGAAAAATTCGATCAACTGTTTGACCGGATGAAAGACATGAAAAACGGTCCACAACGGCAAGCCATCATCAGGCAGATGATGGCTATCGCACGCCTTGATGCGCCCTGGGTATGGGGTTATTTTCCGAAACAGTTCACCCTGCGCCACGTCTGGCTGAAAAATTCCAAGCCAAACCTGATGGCCAATAACGCACTTAAATACCAGCGTATTGAACCGGATGTGCGGGCCGCATTGCAGCAGCAATGGAACCAGCCGGTACACTGGCCCCTGTATCTGCTGCTAGGCCTGCTGCTCCTTGTATTGTTGCCGGCCTGGCTCAGTTACCGGCGGCAACAGAAAATGCCGGCCTACAATTGTAGCGTAACGGATAACAGCTGATGTTTGTCTATATTATCCGGCGTCTCGCCTATGCAATCCCGATCCTGATTGGCATTAATTTACTTACCTTCTACCTGTTCTTCGTGGTGAATTCTCCGGATGACATGGCGCGCATGCACCTGGGTATGAAGCGCGTGACGCCCGAGGCAATTGAGAAATGGAAAGCAAGTCATGGCTATGACAAACCCTTGCTGGTCAATACGAACGCAGCGGATATTCACAAACTGACAGATACGGTCTTTTTTGAAAAATCACTCAAGCTGTTTATCTTTGATTTCGGATCCTCGGATGATGGCAGGGATATCAGCTTTGATATCGGTCAGCGGATGCTGCCGAGTCTGGCAATCGCCGTGCCGTCATTAATTATCGGCCTGCTGGTGAATATTACCTTTGCCCTGTTGATGGCCTTCTTCAGGGGTACCTATGTGGATTTATCAGGCGTTATTTTATGTGTGGTGCTAATGTCCATCTCGGCAATGTTCTACATCATCGGCGGGCAGTACCTGTTGGCAAAGATATTTCGGCTGGTGCCCATTTCAGGTTTCGACAGCGGGCTGGATGCCATCAAGTTTATCATCTTGCCTGTTGTCATCGGTGTGGTGAGCGGTATCGGGGCGGGTTCACGCTGGTATCGGACATTTTTTCTTGAAGAGGCGGGCAAGGATTATGTGCGGACTGCCCGTGCCAAGGGGCTGGACGAATCGCTGGTACTGTTCCGGCATATCCTGAGGAATGCCCTGATCCCCATTGTGACCGGTGTCGTTTCCCTGTTGCCGCTACTGTTTATGGGGAGCCTGTTGCTGGAGTCTTTCTTTGCTGTGCCGGGACTGGGTAGTTATACGATTGACGGCATTCAGAATCAGGATTTCGCCATTGTGCGTGTCATGGTCTTTCTCGGTTCCGTGCTCTACATCATCGGCCTTATCATGGTTGATATGGCCTATACAATCGTTGACCCGCGGATACGCCTGACATGATAAAGCCGGTTATCCTCTGGACAGACGCCCTGATCTTCCTGCTGGCCGCAGTTGTTGTCCTGTTTATCCTGTATGCCCGCAGCAAGCCGCATATCCGCGCCCCCTGGCAACGGGTGTTCTCCGGCAAGGTGGCCTCTGCATCGGTTGTTGTCCTGCTGGCATTCGTCCTTGTCGGTCTGCTGGATTCATTACATTTCCGCCTGCCACTTGCGGCAAACGGGGATAGCGGCGAGATTCATTATGCCGGTGATGTGTTGAGTGCGCTGGATGCCCTCGTTGGTCCGCTAAGGACACAGGTTGAGAAAACCTATTCGGCGCCGTTTGCCACGTATCTGTTTTCCATGGAAACCATTGAACTGGAAAATGGCAGCAAGGTGCGTGATTACCCGCGATTGTTGTATGGAGCAAGTGGTCTGGGAGAGACTGTCGAGGGCAAGGTCGGTGATATCTTTAAACGCAGTCTGCTGGCAGTTGTTGAAACGCTGCTGGCAGGTGTCCTGCTACTCTTCATTATGTCTGCCTGGCTTGGGAGGCGCCATGGCCAGCCTGTAGCTGCCACGGTAAAGGCTATTCTGCAGGACTCCCTGTCCATTCCCTGGCGCACCATTTTGCTAACGCTTGCACTGCTGGCATTGCTGCTTTTTCTCGCCACCAACCTGGCAGGTGCCTACCATGTACTGGGTACTGACAAGGTCGGACAGGATGTGTTTTATTTGAGTCTGAAAAGTATTCGCACCGGACTGGTCATCGGTACACTGACCACATTGATCATGCTGCCGTTTGCAATTTTTACGGGTATCCTTGCCGGTTATGCACGTGGGTGGATTGATGATGTCGTACAATATGTCTACACCACCCTGAACTCCATTCCCGGGGTCCTCCTGATTGCTGCGGCCATTTTGATGCTGCAGGTCTTTATTGCCAATCATTCAGAACAATTTGAAACAACAGTAGAAAGAGCTGATATCCGATTGTTATTTTTGTGTATTATTCTGGGGATTACTAGCTGGACCGGGCTGTGTCGCTTGCTGCGTGGAGAATCGCTTAAATTACGTGAGGCTGAGTACATACAGGCGGCCGTATGCTTTGGTGTGGCGCACGGCAAGATCATTACCCGTCACATACTGCCGAATGTCATGCACGTGGTGCTTATCACGATCGTGCTCGATTTCAGCAGCCTGGTACTGGCAGAGGCCGTGCTGTCCTATGTCGGAGTTGGTGTGGATCCGACCATGAACAGTTGGGGTAATATGATCAACGGTGCACGCCTGGAAATGGCACGTGAACCGGTCGTCTGGTGGTCGTTGCTTGCCGCGTTTCTGTTCATGTTCATACTGGTGCTGGCGGCCAACCTGTTCTCGGATGCGGTACGTGATGCATTTGACCCTCGCACACGTAGCCGCTGAACGTACTGATAACTACCCTATGACACAACCTTTACTCAAACTGGAAAATCTCACGGTACGCCTTGGTCAGGGGGAACGTGCCATACGTCCGGTTGATGGTGTCAGCCTGGAAATTCACCGGGGCGAGACCTATTCATTACTGGGTGAATCCGGCTGCGGCAAGTCAATGACAGCACTGTCCATACTCAGATTACTGCCGCAGCCTGTCGGCCGCATTACTGATGGTCATATATTTCTGGACGGGGAAGACCTTGCCCTGTTACCCGAAGCAGAGATGCGGCGCATACGGGGGCGGCGCATATCCATGATCTTTCAGGAGCCGATGACATCGCTCAACCCGGTGTTGACCATCGGCGACCAGATTGGCGAGGTGTTACGTCAGCACCATGGCATAAAGGGTCGGGCAGCACAGGACCGGGTCCTGGAAATACTGGATGCCGTCGGCATACCGGATGTGCGGCGCCGCTACCGGGAATACCCGCATCAGCTATCCGGCGGTATGAAGCAGCGCGTGATGATATCGATTGCCCTGGCCGGTGAACCGGACCTGTTGATTGCCGATGAACCGACGACGGCACTGGATGTGACCATCCAGGCCCAGGTGCTGGAACTGCTGCAACAGCTGCAGCAGGATACCGGCATGGCGATCATGCTGATCACCCATGACCTCGGAATTGTCGCCGGCATGGCGGACCGTGTTGCTGTCATGTATGCCGGCCAGCTGATTGAGGAGGCCGGTCGTGACCGGTTCTTCGGTGCAGCCCGACATCCTTACAGTCAGAAGCTGTTTGAATCACTCCCGGGTGTTCACAAGCGCGATCACGCCCTGGACACGATTTCCGGTACCGTGCCTGCACTGGATCATGATTTTACCGGCTGCCGCTTTGAAGATCGTTGTGATGTTGCCTGGGACTACTGCCGGTCACACGTTCCCGCCTGGAACACCTCTTCTGACGGTCAGCATGTGCGCTGTCATCGTCTTGATGAATCGATTGCCGCGCCCGCCACGGGTGTCCGCACCCGCCCGGCCGTGCCAGTTGCCGCTGCACGCACGAACCACGTTAACAGTGAACTTACGGTTTCCAACCTGCAGGTCCATTTCCCGATTCACAAGGGTATATTCAAGCGTATTGCAGGTTATGTGTATGCGGTTGACGGTGTTTCACTGGCCATCCCGCCAGGCTGCACACAGGCACTGGTGGGTGAATCCGGGTGTGGTAAAACAACGTTTGGCAAGGCAACACTGCAATTAATCAGACCGACCCATGGCAGTGTTCACTTTGGAGACACGGAGTTGACGGCCCTAAAAGGCGAGGCACTCAGAAAGCGGCGTTCCGACTTCCAGTTTATTTTTCAGGACCCCTTTTCATCAATGAATCCCCGCATGATGGTGGGTGATATTGTCGAAGAAGGCATGATTGCACAGGGCATTGGCAAAACCAGACAGGACCGTCGTGCGCGTGTCCATGAGCTGTTTGAACGGGTCGGCCTGTCGACGGAACATACCCAACGCTATCCTCATGAATTTTCGGGGGGACAACGCCAGCGTATCTGCATTGCCCGAGCCCTGGCGGTTGATCCGCAGCTGGTTGTATGTGACGAACCGACCAGTGCACTGGATGTCTCCGTACAGGCACAGATATTGAACCTGCTGAAAGAACTCCAGAATACGCTGGGCCTGTCCTACCTGTTTATTACGCATAATCTGTCAGTGGTTTCCTATCTGGCCGACCGGGTGGCGGTGATGTACCTGGGGCGGATTGTCGAGGAGGGTCCGGTTGCCGCTGTGCTGGAGCGCCCCATGCACCCCTACACACAGGCGCTGTTATCGGCTGTTCCGGTCGTCGATGTGGAATCGAGGCGGGAGATTATCCGGCTGGAAGGGGATATTCCATCACCGGCAGAGCCACCTGCCGGCTGCCATTTCCACCCGCGCTGCCCGCAGTCAATGGCGGCCTGTCGCGACAGTTATCCGGCTGAAACTGTCGCTGGAGACCATACCGTACGCTGTTTCCTCCACCAATAATGAGAGTTGGACACATATGAGTGTAGGCACAGTGGCTGAAAATGCTAGAATCCCCGGTCTGAAAATTTCGAATATCCCACAATTCCAGCACAAGAGGCACACATGAGCATTCATTCGTTTCATCCTCCCGTTCGCACCCTGATGGGTCCCGGTCCGTCTGACGTCAATCCACGCATCCTCGAGGCCATGTCGCGTCCGACCATTGGCCATCTGGATCCCGAGTTCATTGGCATGATGGACGAAATGAAAGACCTGCTGCGTTATGCTTTCCAGACGAGCAACGAGCTGACCATGCCGGTGTCCGCACCGGGATCGGCCGGCATGGAAATGTGTTTTGTAAATCTGGTAGAACCGGGTGACAAGGTTATTGTTTGCCAGAACGGTGTATTCGGCGGCCGTATGAAGGAGAATGTCGAGCGCTGTGGTGGTACAGCGGTAATGGTCGAGGATACCTGGGGCGTTGCCGTGGACCCTGCCAAGGTGGAAGAGGCGCTGAAGGCGAATCCGGATGCAAAGATTCTGGCCTTTGTACATGCCGAGACATCCACTGGCGCCATCTCCGATGCGAAAACAATGACGCAGCTTGCACACCAGCATGACTGCCTGGTTATCGCTGACGCGGTAACCTCGCTTGCCGGCTCACCCTTGATGGTCAGCGACTGGGACATCGACGCGATTTATTCCGGCACACAGAAATGCCTCTCCTGCGTACCGGGTTTGTCACCGGTGTCCTTCAACCAGCGAGCCGTCGATGTGATTACCAGCCGCAAGACAAAGGTGCAGAGCTGGTTTCTTGATCTCAACCTGGTATTGGGTTACTGGGGAGGTGGTGCCAAGCGCGCGTACCATCACACGGCCCCGGTTAACACCCTGTATGGCCTGCATGAGGCACTGGTTGTCCTGCAGGAAGAAGGTATTGAAAATTCCTGGGCACGTCATCAAAAGAATCATGATGCTTTGCGTGACGGGCTTGAGGCAATGGGCCTGAGTTTTGTGGTACCGGAAGGTCAGCGATTGCCACAATTGAACGCGGTGTCTGTTCCTGACGGTGTGGATGAGGCTGCCGTCCGCAGCATATTGCTGCAAGAATATAACCTTGAAATCGGTGCCGGACTCGGTGCGATGGCCGGCAAGATCTGGCGCATCGGGCTTATGGGTTTTGCCAGTAATCAGACCAATGTGCTGTTCTGCCTGGGCGCACTGGATGCGGTACTGAGCAGCATGAAAGCACCGGTGAATTCAGGTGTTGCCGTCGACGCTGCCCGGTCTGTCTATGGTTAAGCGCGGTTGTTTTATCAAATCAGGCCGGCCCGGATAAAGCTGAGTGAATCCGGGATCCGTGCCTGTCAGTCTTCAAACAGCGACAGGTATTCCCCGTAACCGTTGGCTTCAAGTTCCTTTTTCGGGATAAACCGTAGTGCAGCGGAATTGATGCAATAGCGCTGACCAGTCGGTTCCGGTCCATCCTCAAAAACATGGCCGAGGTGTGAGTTGGCAATGCTGCTCTTGAGTTCTGTACGTTTTATGAAAAACCGGCTATCTGTATGCGTTGACAGGGCATCCGGAGATATTGGCCGGATGAAGCTTGGCCAGCCGGTGCCGGATTTGAACTTGTCTGTGGAATTGAACAGGGGTTGGCCCGAAACGATGTCGACATAGATCCCGTCCTGCTTGTTATCCCAGTATTCATTTTCAAAAGAGCGTTCTGTTGCTTCGTTTTGGGTGACCTCGTATTGCAGTGGCGTCAGCCGGGTACGCAATTCATCGGGGGCCGGCATGACAAAGTTTCCAGTCGTGGAGCTTGTAACCGGGAGTGTTGTATTGCCGGTGGCGCTAGTAGAACCGGTTGCATGACCGGATTCTGCGGCAGTACCGAACTTTAGAAGCGCAATGGCCGCAATAACCGCCACGCCGATAACTGGAAACGCCTTCTTCATGCTCATGGTAGTCACCTGGTTAAGTATTGCTTACGTCCTTGCAGGTTTATGACCAATTTCCGTGAAGTGAGTTCACGGCCATAAAGACGACACAAAAATAGTATTTACTACAATGAGTTGAAGTGTATTTATGAGGAATAACCACAGGATAAAAGTGTATGTTGGTGCCCGGATGTCATTCATCACCCCTCAAAGGCATAGGGCAGTGCTTGCAGCTTGAATGCCGGGCCTGTGGCAGAATCGAGGTAAACATCATTGGCCTCTGCCGAGGCAATCTGCAATACGGCCAGTGCTGACTGGCCCCCGTCAGGATGGGGTTGAGCATCGACAATCCGGCCGATCGCTTGTTCATTACCACCAGCTGGAAACAATGCATCACCCGGTGATGCGATGGCATCGCTTTCAATCTTCCCCAGATACATCCGTCGCTTGAGCGTTCCCAGGTACTGCATGCGTGCCACGATTTCCTGGCCCGGATAACAGCCTTTCTTGAAGCTGACACCATTAACCAGTTGCAGATTGGTCATTTGGGGGACAAACAGTTCAGCGGTCGCGGCAAAGATGTTCGGGAGACCTGCTTGAATTTCCAGCAATCGCCAGGCGGACTCACCCACCGGAGCACCCTGTACATTAAGTGTATCCCAGAGTGATCGCGCGGCATCCAGGGAACTCGCAAAGACTTCAAAACGCGGGCGTAAGCCAGGTACGCGCAGAATAGTCAGATCCCGGTTGTGCGTCACCTGGTCAGCTTCAGCCGGTACGTCTGTGGCACTGAGCGCTTCACTGGCCGCTTCACCGGAAATACCGATGCGCAGAAAACCTTCGCTGACATCTTCAAATGTCACATCTGCGCGCATGACGAACATGCGCAATCGCTGGATAACGGCTTCCATTGAATCAGCCGGGAGCCGCAGATACCAGGTGTCGCCCTGCCTGAAAACCCGCGTCAGTCCAAGGATGCGGCCTTTAGGTGTACAGTAGGCATTCAGCTGGCTGCTGTGCTCATCCAGGTTACCGATGTCATTGCTGAACTGTGACTGCAGGAAATCGCCCGCATCCTGCCCATGCACCGCAATAACACCCAGATACTCAAGATCGGCAAAGACCAGGCCACTCTGGGTGACCTGCTGTTCGCGCACCGGGTTGCCGAAATGCGCTACCCTGTCGTCCGCGAACTCGGCGCCGGCATCGATCAGAAATGTTTTCCATTCAATTTTCATCATGCCTGTACGGATATCAATACGGATACAAAGTCTAGTCGAACTTGCTGCGCCTGTCAGTATCTGACTTTACAACCGGCTACGGCTGGCGTTCCTGCCTAGCGGGTGGTATAAATTCGACAACTAACAGATATTAGATATGACTGCCCAGCGACCTGCACCCGTCTATTTGAATCTTCTCCGGATACGGTTTCCGATTGGTGCAGTGACCTCGATTGCCCATCGAATATCAGGGGTGCTCCTGTTCCTGTCACTGCCTTTTCTGATTTATCTGCTGGATCTGTCCTTGCAGGGCCCCGGCGGCTTTGACAAGGCGCTTGCTGCTGTGCAGAATGTCTGGTTTAAGGTCGGCTTCACCCTGATTGTCTGGTCCCTGCTGCACCACCTGTTATCCGGTATCCGTTTCCTGCTTATTGATATAGAGCAGGGCGTCACCCTGCAGCAAGCACGTGGCAGTGCCTGGCTGGTTATTATTGTTGCACTGGTCATGACGCTTGCCTGTAGCTGGTGGATACTGTGAGCCGTCCCACCCATGGATTACGCGACTGGTTGCTGCAACGGCTGACAGCGATCTACCTGGCGTGTTTCCTCGGATACCTGCTGCTGCATTTCCTGATCCAGTCGCAGCATACCTTTCAGGAATGGCATGACTGGATGGCACGTCCCGCCATGATAATTGCTACGGCAATGTTTATCCTGGCCGTACTGGTGCACGGCTGGGTCGGGATGCGTGACGTGGTGCTGGATTATGTACATGCTACCAGTCTGCGCATCACCATTCTCTCCCTGATCGCGCTGACACTGATAGGCTGTGGTGTATGGGCAATGCGTATTCTTGTACAGGTATCAGGATAGCTGCATGGATATCCCTCGCCGAAAATTTGATACCCTGATTATTGGTGCCGGCGGCGGCGGCCTGCGTGCGGCGCTGCAATTGTCACAGGCAGATGCACGTGTCGCCGTGGTCTCAAAGGTTTTCCCGACCCGTTCGCATACCGTCGCCGCACAGGGGGGGGTAAACGCGGCACTTGCCAATGTGCGCCCGGATAACTGGCACTGGCATATGTTTGATACCGTCAAGGGCAGTGATTACCTGGGTGACCAGGACGCCATTGAATATATGTGCCGTGCGGCGCCCAGGGCTGTTTACGAACTGGAACATTTTGGCGTTCCATTTTCGCGGCTGGAAGATGGCAGGATATATCAACGCCAGTTTGGTGGCCAGAGTATGAATTTTGGGGGTGAGCAGGCAGCCCGTACCTGTGCCGCCGCAGACCGCACCGGGCATGCAATATTGCAATCGCTGTACCAGCAAAACATCCGCGCCAGGACCCATTTCTTTGATGAGTACTTCGCAATTGATTTGTTACATCATCAGGGTGGTTCCTTTCTGGGTGCCCTGGTGCTGAATATAGCGACCGGTGAGAAGCTCGTCATTGAAGCAAAAACAACCTTGCTTGCAACCGGTGGTGCCGGGCAGATATTCCGCACCAACACCAATGCACTCATCAATACCGGTGACGGCATGGCGATGGCCCTGCGTGCCGGTATCCCGTTACAGGACATGGAGTTCTTCCAGTTCCATCCCACCGGTGTTGCCGGCAAAGGCATGCTGGTGAGTGAAGGCGCACGCGGTGAAGGTGGTTACCTGATCAACAATGAAGGTGAGCGCTTCATGGAGCGCTATGCACCGAATGCCAGGGATTTGGCCAGTCGTGATGTGGTCAGCCGGGCGATTGTGACAGAAATTCGCAAGGGACGTGGTTGTGGTCCGAACAAGGACCATGTCCTGCTTAAACTGGATCATCTCGATGCAGCGGTTATCCGCAAACGGCTACCGGCCATTCGTGACCTGGTATTGACCTTTGCCAATGTGGATCTGTGTGATGAACCCGCACCCGTATTTCCCACAGCACACTACACCATGGGCGGGATCCCGACCAACCGCTTCGGTGAAGTGGTCGCACCGATTGAACATGGCCCGGAAGAACGTATCCCGGGACTGTATGCAGTCGGCGAATGTGCCTGCGTATCGGTACACGGGGGGAACCGGCTCGGGGGGAACTCACTGCTGGACC
>JASJGW010000381.1:0-7081 GCA_033791305.1 Gammaproteobacteria bacterium
CTTCACAACAATAAGGGCCAAATAGAATAATGGTTCCTGTGATATTTATCAGGGGATGGGTAAGCTGGAGTTAGAGTCCGCTCACTTGCCCCTTTGTCGGCGAACGTCCGCAACTGTAAGCCGACATTGCCTGAAGCAGGCTCATGTAGGTAGTTGCCCGTGCTCTTTGATGCCGTTCAGGGCATCTTCGCCTTTCGTGTGCGTGCAAATAAATATATTGGTAGCATCCTCTAGCAAGTGTGCTAGTGTTGGCAGGCCTTTCCCCTACCTATTTCCTCCCAGAGAAATCCTGACCGGCGAGTGTGTACGGCACGACAATCCGGTTAGGAGTAAAAGCCGTGTTTTCTGGCTGATCCTTTCGGGCTAACTATATTAACCAGCCAAAGAGGCACAGGTGTCATGACTAAAAAAAACTTTCAGATTCGCCAGGTGGTTACTGATAGTTCTATCAGCAATATTTTCCTCCGCGTTGGTAATCTTCCTTGAAGTGACCATATAAAAAGAAATGACCAATGAGTAGCACGAGTCGTGCGCGAAATATCCTTAAATAGTGGGAATCGATTAGGACTAAACGCCATGGGAAGAACTGCAAATGTTGCGGGCACTGGGTATGAAAATTATGACGGTTCAAACAGGCGTAATATTATTCGGCGATTTGTTCGTGAGAATATGCCTGTCACACTCCGCCGTGATCCGCAGGACATAAATACTATCGCCGTATATGTGACGGCTCCTCGGTTATTTGGCTTGCTTGGGACTACACAAAAGCAAATTGGTTATCTAAAGGCGAGTGCAGCAATAAGTATCGCTATAAGAATGGATCCGGTAGAGAGCCTAACTGGACGTGTAGGCAGTTACTACGAGCCGTCTGGAAAAGATCATCCAAGGGTGAGCCTGGTATTTTAATATTAATACATCAAAATGGATCTGCCCATACTGTCCTCCGGTGCTTTCTTGCACGCTGAGCCCACATCACCCAGCCCCGGGGAGTCGCGCTCGTATGTTCTATCGCACACACGCAACGATGCACAGGCATGTCCGTGCAACAACTGTGATGAGCGAGATACATGCCAAGTGGAATGCCGGAGGTTTAAGTTCTACCTAAGAACGGGTAAAGCAGAGCAGATAGCGTATCCTGCTTGAATATAGACGGCAATCTGCAAACCAGTATGAGGTGGATACGCCATGAGCAAAGATACGATTGTAGATATCAGAACACCAACGAGGAA
Organism: Gammaproteobacteria bacterium; assembly: GCA_033791305.1. Lineage (GTDB taxonomy): Bacteria > Pseudomonadota > Gammaproteobacteria > UBA9214 > UBA9214 > UBA9214. The sequence continues at coordinate 1,230 of JASJGW010000381.1, forward strand.
TATCGTATTCTGGCCGGCAACAGATGTACGATTGCAGGATGGGGAACGTCCGGAGTTGCTGCTTTCGCGACCTTCACTGGAATTTGGGGAATGTCGCATTCTGGTAGAACCCAGAAGTACAGCGAATCACCTCAAGAGCGGTAACGGATATCTGATGAACGTCTATTCTGCTCGGAAGCAGACATTCAAGGGCGCGAAAGAACCCCGCACATGCGGGGTTCTTGATCAACAATGGGTGAGTGCTGTCAGGAAGGAACGACGTTAGTAGCCTGCAGACCTTTAGGGCCCTGCTCGACATCAAACGTTACGCTCTGGCCTTCTGCGAGGGTTTTGAATCCATCACCACCAATGGTAGAAAAATGTACGAATACATCTTCTCCACCGTCAGCCGGTGCGATAAAACCAAAACCTTTGGAATCGTTGAACCATTTAACCGTGCCTGTTGCCATGTAACTTAACCTCTAAAAAATAAATACAATTCAATCGCAAGTCGTGAAAGATAATGTGCAGAAGGTACAATTACTGCCATTATAATCGCTATAAACCTGCAACTGAGACTTCTGTGACCGGCCTCGTGCTGGAAACACACCTAATTTAAGCCCGACAACGCACCGGATATTACACCATGTGTGATAAAAATACCTGTTTTAACGGGTAGGAGGCCAACTGCCCGGGATGGGGCTTACAGGCCTTCGCACATCCGTAAGGTATCAAAAACTGTTTGCCATGAGGATGACAGCCTGCCGGTCCATCTGTGGCGGTTACTTCTTGTTTAATTTCGGGGATGGCATTTCAGAAAGTTGTAGCTGGCGTTCTTCCAGAGTGAGGTTTTCAATGCGCCGGTCGCTTGTATGTCGTTTTTCCTGAAGAGGCTGTCCGAGTGCATTTTCTTCGGGATGGAACAGGTCTTCTGCATGTGATGCGCGTCTATCCTTTGGGCTTCTCATGTGTGCCTCCGGTGCCTGGTGTGAAGAACGTGCCGTGATGTTACAAATACCTGTATATGTTAGCGGCATGGGGCTGACTTCCTTGAGTGACAAAATGGCATGTAAAACAGCAAGGTATAATGCCCTGGCGGTGACCCGGAAAAATTCATGGCGTAACCGGTCTACCGCTTGCGGGGCTTGCTGTCTGAGATGGTGGTCACAAGACGGGGGTGTCCTGTTTAGAAAACCCGTTCAGTTACCGATAAGGCTAACGTTATCTTTCTGTTAAATAATGTTGGCGTGTTTGCAGCTCCCGGGGTAGAGTAGTGTTCAGAGTCTATTGTCAAAAAATATTTAATTCATTCTGGTTTCTTGGTCTGTTGGTGTTTGCGGCGGTCTTGATTACGTCTGTTACCTTCTCGGCACCGGCTGAACGTGACCTGTCCCTAAAAGAACAAAGCCTGATCCAGTCGCACTTGCTGGCTGTTTCGCAGTCCAGGGCACAACCGCGTCGGTTGACACGGCAAGAGTAGTCCCTGCGCTAACTGTCTGAACAAATACACCCGGAAGGTTCTTGGTCTTTCGGGTTTTTTTGTGCCTCACTGGCGCGCGTGAATTTCGAGTGATCTCACGGTATGATTTCTACCCGGCCGTGCATGATGCTGGCTTGGCCGCTTGCCGTTATGGAGAAGATCATGCAGGAAAAAACGAACACCAATAAACCTTGCTACCAGCGCACCTGGGTTGTCGTAGTGGCCGCCGTTGCTGTGCTGATTCTGCTGGTACTGGTTATCTTGCCGTACGGGATTTCCTATGGCTTGCATCAGTGGCTGCTGGTAAACGGTGGTGAAGAAGTACAGCTGGAGGATATCGATTTCAATGTGTTCACCGGCAGGGCCACAGTAACGGATCTTAACGTCATTGTGGCTGGACAGCCGCGACTGGTTATTCCAAAGCTGGAACTCGATATTGACTGGATGCCCCTGTTTTCGAAGCATGTGGATGCCAGAGTGATAGCCATTGATGGTGTTTCAATAACGATTATTCAGGCAGCAGAGGGTTCCCTGCGTATTGGCGGTATCAGTTTGCCGGAAGCTGAAGACACGGTTGATGAAACGACAGAGGAACTCTGGGGTTTTGGGCTGGAAGAACTGGAGATTATCAATACCACTATCACTTATGAGTCACCGGATATGCAACTGGTTACTCATCTGGACAGGCTCACACTCAGTCACCTGATTACGTGGACAACTGACCCGGCACAACTGGTGCTGAACGGTACCGTCAATGATGCTCCTGTCACACTGGATGGTCGGTTACCACCACTCTCCAGTGGTCTTGGTTTTACCGGCAAGCTGGGTATCACGTCGCTGCCACTGCAGACTTTTGCAAAGCCTGCAGAATCTGCAGTTACCGGACTTGGCGGGCAATTTAGCATCAGCTCCGAGCTAGATGTATTACTGACACCTGAAAAGTCACTGACTGTTTCACACGCCGGTGTGTTGGGTCTGGAAGGACTGACACTGGAGCTGGAAGGCCGGCAGGTTAGCTATGCCGATTTTCAATGGAAGGGTGGGGCGAAACTGGCAGCGGCAATTAACAATGGTGAACTTGACCTTGATCTGCAGGGCGTCATCACGGGCAAGGACCTGGGGGTTGCAGATGATGACTATAAGCTGAGCTATGCCGATCAGGAGTGGAAGGGTGCCTTGACACTGCAGTCAGCGGCCGGGGGCGGTAGTGCGGATATCAAACTGCAGGGTACGCTCACCGGCAATGAACTGGCGGTGCTTATACCGGCAGAAGCGCTGACGGTGCGCCACGGGGGCTTCTCGTGGGATGGAACTGTGGCGGTTGAGAGTGGCGAGGACACTGCAGTGACAGCCGAAGGGCATTTACAAATCAGCAAGCTGGGTGGAGATGTTGCTGACAGCAAGGTGAACCTGGTGGATATCAATGATCTCACTATTGAGAATCTGGGATTGCTTGAAAATGGCGATGTCACGGTAACCGGCCTGAATGTTACCGGTGCCGTGTTTGCGAAAGACACAGCAGCAATAGGCAGCAAGAAGAGTAGCGGAGGGTCCGTCTTGTCTGCTGAAGTGATTACAGCAGACAGTATTCAGGTGACAGCAGGAAACCAGGTCGCCATTGGATTGCTGGAGTGGCGTGATGTGACTTCACTCATCCAGCGTGACCCGGATGGTCAGTGGCGCCCGGTTCGTATTGTGGATACCTTGCCATTTACACATGAGGATACTGAAACGAAGCAGCCGGCTGCGGCACATACAGATACACCGGCGGGGCGAGTAACGGTGGATGAGATCAGGGTTGCTGGCGACAGTGTGATTATCATGGATGACAGGACGGTGAAACCACCATTTGACATGCGACTGACTATTACCGAGGGGGTGCTGAAAAATGTCGATACTGGTCAGCCTGATCAAAACAGCCTGCTCAGCGTCAAGGGCAGGATCAGCAAGCACAGCCACATCAGCATCGAGGGTACGATACAACCGTTTGCAGTGCGTCCAACGCTGGACATGAAGAACCATGTGGATGGAATTTCACTGCCACAGCTCACCCCCTATACGGTTGCAGCATTGGGTTATGCACTGGAAAGCGGTCACCTGGATGCAGACTCGGCGTTGAAGATTAACAAGGGTCAGATTGACAGTCAGAATAACCTGGTTATCCGCGGGTTGAAGATAACACCGGTGGACAATGAAAGCCGGGAGAAGCTGGATAGCCAGTTAACCGTCTCGCTGGACACGGCGCTGGGTATGTTGCGTGATAAGAACAATACCATCAAGCTCGACCTGCCCGTCAGCGGTGATATTGACAGTCCAGACTTTGATATCAGCGATATTATCAATACGGCAGTCAGCAAGGCGATTACGCAGGGTTCCATGACCTATTTAAAGATGGCGCTACAGCCTTACGGGGCGTTGATCACGGTGGCACAGTTGGCAGGGGAGGCGGCAACGAAAGTGCGGCTGCAACCGGTCGGCTTCGAACCGGGCCTGGCTACGTCGATGGGAGAGACCGGCAGTTACCTGAAAAAAGTTGCCGGTATCATGAAAGACCGGCCGGAGGTCAATATAAAGATATGTGGTCTGGCGGTGGCTGCGGACCGTGTTGTGCTGGCAGGCGGGACCGCACCCAAAGAGCCTGACAGTAAAACTGCCGATTCCATCAAGGACGGTAAGCCAGTCACTGATCAGCAGTTACTCGACCTGGCAAAACAGCGTGCCGGGTTTGTGAAAGATGCGCTGGTTACAAAATACGGCGTTACCGCTAGCCGGCTGGTTGCCTGCACGCCGCATATCGACGCTGCTGAAGATGATGACAATATGCCGCGTGTTGATTTGTTAATTTAAAGCTAGGCCACGAATAAGCTGGCTACGACCTGTACCGTTCCCGCACATATTCATCGACAATCTTCTGAAAATCTTCCGCAATGGTGTTGCCTTTCAGAGTGACCGTTTTTTTACCATCTACATACACCGGCGCTACCGGTGTTTCCCCGGTACCCGGCAGACTGATGCCAATATTGGCGTGCTTGCTTTCGCCGGGGCCGTTTACCACGCAACCCATCACGGCGACTTTCATTTCCTCTACGCCTGGGTGCTGTTTATGCCATTCCGGCATTTGGGTTCGCAGGTAGGTCTGGATGTCCTGTGCCAGTTGCTGGAAGTAGTGGCTGGTGGTGCGACCACAACCGGGACAGGCAATGACGGCCGGCGTGAAGTGCCGCAGTTCCATGGCTTGCAGCAACTCCTGCGCTACAATGACCTCGCGCGTGCGGTCACCTCCCGGTTCCGGTGTTAGTGAAATACGAATAGTATCTCCAATGCCTTCCTGCAGCAGTACGGACAGGGCGGCGGTGGAGGCAACAATTCCCTTGGAACCCATGCCGGCCTCAGTCAGACCGAGATGCAGGGCATAGTCACATTGCGCGGACAGGGTGCGGTAGACGGCGATCAGGTCCTGTACCCCACTCATCTTGGCAGACAGGGTAATCTGGTCCCGTGGCAGGCCCAGTTCCTCCGCCTGTGTCGCACTCTCCAGTGCAGAGGTCACCATGATTTCATGCATGATGTCTTGCGCATCTTTTGGTTCGCTGCGCCTGGAATTGTCGTCCATCAGTCTGGCGACCAGTACCTGGTCAAGGCTGCCCCAGTTGACGCCAATGCGTACCGGTTTCTCATAACGGCAGGCTGTTTCAACCATGGTCGCGAACTGTTCATCACGTTTCTTGCCACGGCCAACGTTACCCGGATTGATGCGGTATTTGGCCAGTGCTGTCGCGCAGTCCGGATACTTCGCCAGGAGTTTGTGACCGTTAAAATGAAAGTCACCTATCAGTGGTACATTTTCTCCAGCCAGCTGTAATTTCGCGGAAATATCCGGCACCGCAGCAGCGGCTTCTTCTGAATTAACGGTAATGCGCACCAGTTCCGAGCCGGCCTGTGCGAGTTCCCTGACCTGTTTGACCGTAGCAACAACATCCGCAGTGTCGGTGTTCGTCATTGATTGCACAGCGATCGGGGCATTGCCGCCAATGACAATATTGCCGATATGCACGGCAACGGTGTGACGGGCTCTTGATGCAGGGGCAGGTGAGGACATGGCAACTAGTGGTCGGGTCAGTTAACAGTTGCCATATATGATAAGCCATTTTTGCCCGGATTAGAGGGTATGTGTCCAGATCTTCCCTGCCTTCGCGGATGTGTTTTGCGAAATCGGGATGAAAAGTCGACTATAGACCAGAATTTAGCCTTCGCATGCAACAGAGGTCGCAGGATGTGTTGAACGCAGCGAAGTGTATCACGCCGTGACAGGTGGTTGGGTTTCGATGTAATCAGCAGACAGGACTGCGAAGCAATCAGGTATGTAGGACAGAGGTGGCCAGGATTGGGAGTG